>JAFWFF010000213.1 GCA_017515765.1 Bacillota bacterium
ACACTTTGATCATGGGGACCACGATCATCCTCGCCACGCTCATAGTGATAATGAACCTGGTGAGCTATCTCATGTATAAGATCGTCGATCCCAGGATCACGCTGGAGTAGGAGGTGCGGAAGATGACAGACAAGAAATTCCCGTTCCCCCTCAGCATGCATGTCGACCTGAACGACTTTATCCCGGCGACCGACGAAGAGAAGGAATACCTGGTACAGATGAGACCGTCCTCCACGTTCTTCAGGGACGGCGTCAAGCGCCTCGTGCACAACAAGGTCGCGTTCATCAGCCTTATCGTTATAATCCTCATAACCATCGGATCCATAGTGATCCCGATCTTCTGGCCGTATTCATATGACAACCAGCTCGGAGTGCAGCCCGGAAAGCCTGTTGACGCGTCGTACAACAACCTGGGACCTTTCGAATACGGACGCACCGAGCAGGCGCAGATCGAAGCGGGGGAGAAGGTCTTCCCGCACATCTTCGGGACTGACGCCGCCGGCCGGGACTACTTCATCCGTGTGGTCTACGGGACCAGGATCTCGCTCGCCGTCGGTTTCTTCGCGAGCATAATCGTTCTGGTCATAGGTATGACGATGGGCTCGATAGCGGGCTATTTGGGCGGCGTCGCGGACATGATCATAATGCGTATAGTCGACGTGATATATTCACTGCCTGATATGCTGATGGTCATACTGCTGGCGGCGGTGATGAACCAAAGGATAGGGCCCGCGATCGAGGGCACGGTCCTGGCAAAGATAGGCGCGAACATCCTGAGCCTTTTCATCACGTTCGCGCTGCTGTACTGGGTATCAATGTCCAGGCTGATAAGAGGACAGATCCTCTCCCTGAGGGAGCAGGAATACGTTCTGGCCGCGCGCGCAACGGGCGCCAAGGGCAGCTGGATCATAACCAAGCACCTCATCCCGAACAGCATCAGCGTGGTCATCATCTCCACCGCTCTCCAGATCCCGAACGCGATCTTCACAGAGAGCTTCCTGTCATTCCTGGGACTGGGCGTCAACGCCCCGATGCCTTCGCTCGGTTCGCTTGCTTCGGACGCCCTTAACGGCATGACCACATATCCGTACAGACTGGTCATTCCTGCAGTCGTTATCTCTCTGATAGTGCTTGGACTTAACCTCCTGGGCGACGGCCTGAGAGACGCTTTCGATCCCAAGCTGAACAAATAGAAAGGAGGCAGATCATGGCACTTTTGGAAGTAAGAGACCTGAAAACATCGTTCTTTACCGATGCAGGCGAAGTCAAAGCCGTGAACGGCGTCTCCTTTGATCTTGAGAGAGGAAAGACCCTGGGAATCGTGGGAGAATCCGGCTCGGGCAAATCCGTTACGGCTTACTCCATACTCCAGATCCTTGCGGCGGCAGGCAAGATAGTCGGCGGTTCCGTCAAGCTTGACGGGCAGGAGCTTGTGGGTGCGGGCGAGAAAGTCATGAAGGACGTCCGCGGAAACAAGATCTCCATCATATTCCAGGACCCGATGACCTCCCTGAACCCGACCTATACTATAGGCCACCAGCTCATGGAAGCCATCACGCTCCATACGAACAGGAACCGCGCGCAGGCGAAAGAGCGCGCGATCGAGATGCTCAGGCTCGTAAACGTGAACGAGCCCGAGAAGCGCATCAACCAGTATCCGCACGAGTTCTCCGGCGGCATGAGGCAGAGGGTCATGATAGCCATGGCACTCGCATGCGAACCGGACATCCTGATCGCGGACGAGCCGAC
>JAFWFF010000214.1 GCA_017515765.1 Bacillota bacterium
AACTCGGGATAATGCCTGGGCATATTCTTTGCGTTACCTTCACGAACAAAGCCGCGCAGGAGATGCGCACCCGCATCCACTCCCTCACCGGCGACCGCGACACCGGGTATATCAACACCTTCCACGGCTTCTGCGTTTCCGTGCTCCGCGAGGACATTCATGCCGCCGGATACCCGATGAGCTTCCTCGTGCTGGACAACTCCGACATAGACCAGATGCTCCGGATAATCTACGATGAGCGCGGACTCACGATGAACGACATGACCTTCTCCAGAGCCCGCGACATGATCGAGATGAAGAAGCTCGTGGAATTCCCCGAGTACTACAATGACCTCATCGGCATGGATCCCGGCGAGCTTAAGGAACGCTACCTCGCGGCCAATACCGTCAAGGACATCATCTTCTACGGTTACCTATACCAGTAGCGGAAGTGCTTCGGGCTCGACTACAACGATCTTCTGAAGTTCACCCTGTACATCTTCCGCAAGGACGCGGAGATCAGGCAGAAGTGGCAGTCCCGCCTGGAATATATTATGATCGATGAGTTCCAGGATATCGACGACATCCAGTACGAGCTGATGCAGGTGCTCTGCGCGTATCACCGCAATCTTTTCATCGTGGGCGATCCCGACCAGACGATCTACACCTGGCGCGGAGCCAACGTGAAGTACATACTCAATTTCGACCTGGAATATCCGACTTGCCGGACCATAATGATGAACACGAACTACAGGTCGACCCCGGAGATCCTGGCGGTCTGCAATTCGCTCATCTCAAACAATAAAGACCGAGTCGCGAAGGACCTCATCCCCGCGCTCCCCGGCGGGCCGAAGCCTCTCTGCCACTACGCGGAGAACTCCGACGCGGAAGCTGCGTGGATCGGCGATAAGATCCTTGAAATGTCAGATGCCGGCGTGCGTCTCTCCGACATCACAGTGCTCTACCGAGCGCACTATATGACCAGGGTGATCGAGGACGCGCTTCTCAAGCGGAAGATCCCCTATGCGATATACAGCGGGGTGCAGTTCTACGACCGCGCGGAGATAAAGGACGCCCTGTCCTACCTCAGGATGATCGCCGTACAGGACGATCTGTCGTTTGAGCGCGTGATAAACAGGCCGAAGCGCAACATCGGAAAGCGCAGGCTCGAGATCCTGCGCACCTTCGCGGAAAACCGCGGTATATCCCTTTACGAGGCGCTGAAATATCTGGCTGACGAACCCGACTTCAGGGGCACGGGCGCGTCTAAGTTCATTTCCATGATCGAACGCCTAAGGGGCTTTTCCACAGGCATCAGCACGTCCGACCTCATGTCCATGGCGATGGATCTCTCCGGCTATGAGAAGATGCTCAGGACCGAAGGCGCCCAGGACAGGCTGGACAATCTCGCGGAGCTCAAGCAGGCTATCCGCGATTTTGAGGATTCCTGCGGCGAGGAGTGCGACCTCCCCTACTATCTGGCTCACGTCGCCCTCTTCACCGGGACGGATACGATAGACATGCCCGAGGGCAGCGGAAAGGTCAAGCTGATGACTGTCCACGCTGCCAAAGGCCTTGAATTCCCTAACGTCTTCCTCTGCTCCCTGAACGAGGGCGCGTTCCCCGGCAACAAAGTCACCTCCCTCGAAGCCATGGAGGAGGAGCGCCGTCTCGCCTTCGTCGCCATGACCCGGGCAGAGAAGAGGCTCTTCCTCTCAACCGCGACCGGAAGGTCCTTCGACGGATCCCCCAAATATCCGTCGCGCTTCATCCTCGATATCGATCCGGAGCTTCTCGACCTGACCCACGAGCCTGACGAGAACCTGATCAAAGACACCCGCCGCTACATCGAGCTCTCCAAAATGCTCCTCGCGGCGCCGACCGCCGCCGAATTCGTCTTCACGCCGGGCACCCGCATCAAACATTCGATATTCGGTCAGGGCGAGATCCTGGAATACGAAGAGACCGACAACAC
>JAFWFF010000215.1 GCA_017515765.1 Bacillota bacterium
CACTCCTCCAGGGTCACGTTCCTGAAGGGAGTGATGGGCACCACGTCCGTCGCTCCCATTCTCGGGTGCTGGCCTTTATGCTTCCTCATATCGATAAGCTCGATCGCCTTTCCGATGGACTCCACCATGGAATCCCTTATGGCCTCAGGCGTTCCTATGATGCTGGGGCTGAAGCGGTTGTAGGTCGCGTCGCCCTGCCAGCTCACCATGAAGAGGTCATCTCTGTTCCTGAAGCAGTCCAGTATGGCTTCCACCGCGTCCATATCGGTATATGCGCTGTAATTGGGCGCGCAGAGCATCATCTTATCCATATCTTCTTACCTCTCTCCTATTTGATCATATGCGACTCGAAGATGTGATCGACCGTGAAGTCCTCGCCGTTCAGATAGGTGAGGTTCAGATAGTCTCTCGCGATGGAGCATACGACCTCCATCGGTACCAGGCCCATGCTGCAGCTTCTCACGGTCACACCGTATTTGCCCGCGAGGGCTTTGACCGACTCGAGCACCTTGAACACCGAGGTCTTCCGAAAGTCGTTCAGATCCATCGAGACCTCAACGAGACCGGTGTCCTCGTGCTTTGCCGCGATCGCCATGACGTCCCTGTAGCCACCGCTCGAATAGCGGATCTGGCGCGCGATGTCCTTCGCGATGTCGAGATCCGTGGAGTTCAGGAGAACGTCCAGCGGCACCATGAAGTCCATAGCCGTGAGGAGCGTAGCTCCCGCGGTCGGATGCATCTCAGCCGGGCCGTAGTCGGGCTTCCAGAGCGGGTCTTTGATCTTCTCAGCGAGGCCTTCGAACTCGCCCTTTCTGACCTCGCTGAGCTTTTCCCTGTGAGGTGCCGAAGCGCAGCTTCCGAACATGTATATCGGGAGATCAAAGCGCTCCGCGGCGATCCTGCCGATCTCGTGCGCGACTTTCTGCGCCTCCTCCATAGTGCAGCCCTTATAGGGCGTCACAGGGATTATGTCGGTAGCTCCCATCCTGGGGTGCTGGCCCTTATGCTTGCGCATATCTATAAGTGCCACGCCCTTGCCTATGGCGTTGACCGTGGCGTCGATCACAGCCTCCGGCTCTCCCAGATAGCTCGGGCTGAAGCGGTTGTAGGTCTCGTCCCCCTGCCAGTTCACGAAGTACAGGTCGTCGCGCTTCCTGAAGCAGTCCAGGATCTCGTCGACGACTTCCCTGTTTTTGTACTCGCTGAAATTAGGCGCGAGAAGCATCATTTTTTCCATCGTTCTCTCCTTTGATTCCGCATTATAAAGGCTGCGGGCATCCGCAGCCTTTTTGATCTACTTCGTTATGCTGTCGAGCCACTCCTTCGCGACCGCGATCTGGCGGCGCACCTCGGAAGGAGCTGTGCCTCCGAAGGATTTGCGCGCGTTCACGCAGGCCTCGACGGAAATGTCGCCCATCTTCTCTCTGTTCATCCTGGGATCCACGGCCTTCATATCCGCGTCCGTCATATCCTCAAGGCGGATGCCTCCCTTGGACTCGCAGTAGTGGACCATCTCACCAACCAGCTCATGCGCTTCTCTGAAGGGCATTCCGGTAGTTACGAGATGCTCGGCGATATCGGTGGCGTTCAGGTAACCCTTCTCGAGCTGTGCTTCAAGGACGTCTCCCCTGAATCTCATGTTGAGGATGTGCTCCCTTAAGATCGCGATGCTGGCTTTCCACGTGTCTATGGCGTCAAATGTCGCTTCCTTCTCCTCCTGGAAGTCCTTGTCAAAGGAAAGCGGAGTGCCCTTGTAGATAGTGAGGGCGGACATCAGGTCCCCGTAGACCCTGCCGGGCTTGCCGCGCAGGAGCTCGGCGATGTCCGGGTTCTTCTTCTGCGGCATGATGCTGCTGCCTGTGCAGAAGCTGTCGTCTATCCAGAGATAGCTGAACTCAGTGGAGCTGTACCATACGATCTCCTCGGACATGCGGGAGAGGTGCATCATGGACGTAGCGGCGGCTGAAAGGAAGTCGAGGATATAGTCTCTGTCGGCTACGGTGTCCATGGCGTTCTCGGTCGGCGCAGAGAATCCGAGCTCTTCGGTGGTCATAAAGCGGTCGATCGGAAGCGTGGTGCCGGCCAGTGCGCAGGAACCGAGAGGATTCTGGTTAAGGCGCTCACGGGCTGCCTGAAGTCTCTGGATGTCGCGCTTGAACATCTGGAAATACGCCATGAAATAGAAGCCTGCCGTGATCGGCTGGGCGTGCTGCATATGCGTGAATCCCGGCATCATGAGGTCAACGTATTCCTCAGCCTTGTCCGCCAGGACTTCCTCGAGCTTAGCTATCTCGGCGATAACGTTATCGATCTCATGGCGCATATAGAGGCGCATGTCGACCTGGTTCTGGTCGTTTCTGCTTCTCGCGGTGTGGAGCTTTTTGCCGACGTCCCCGATCTCGGCGATCAGGCGGGACTCGACTCCCATATGGATGTCTTCATCCTCTACATTGAAGCCGGCCTCACCTGCAGCGATGCGCGCTCTGATGGTCTCGAGGCCTT
The DNA here is from genome assembly GCA_017515765.1 of Bacillota bacterium. Classification (GTDB taxonomy): domain Bacteria; phylum Bacillota; class Clostridia; order Peptostreptococcales; family Anaerovoracaceae; genus Eubacterium_B. Next base: position 2,503 of record JAFWFF010000215.1, read on the forward strand.
TTATGATCTGGTCTCTTTCCTCAGGAGCGATGATCCCCTGCGCAGCCAGCATGCGTACGTGAGCAAGGCTTCCGTCGATATCCTCGTTGTACATCCTTTGGTCGTAAGCGATGGAAGCGTTGAATTCCTTCACTATATCGGCCATGTCTTTTTCAAATCTTCCGCCCCAAAGTGCCATGATTGATCCTCCTGTGATATGTTCGGTGCTAATAAATATAAACGGTAATGATTAATTATACATCAACCGGCTTCATAATCAAGCCCCAGCGCGTAATAAATGCTGAGAGCGTAGATCTTTATGATGTCGATGAAATCGTCTGCTTTGATATACTCCTCGTTCGTTCCGAGCAGCCTGTAGTCTCCCGGTCCCAGATTAGGCATGGTCATGCCTGTCTGGTACACGACGTGCGAAGCGTCCGTCCCGCCTTCCGAGCCGTTCTGGATCATTTCCCTTCCGGTCACGGTCTTCAGGGCCTTCCTTATCACCCTGACGATCAAAGAATCCATCGGGTTGTCAACGGGCGGCCTGAAGTTGGTGCACTGCTCGTAGGTGCAGGAGAACTCCGGATCCTTCGCCTTTAAGTCGGCGAGGATCTCGTCGTATTCAGCCTTCACCTGCTCCAGCGTCTCGCTCGGAAGCATCCTTCGTGTGACGGTGAGTACGCATCTGTCGGGCACCGTATTGGTGGCCTCGCCGCCCTCGATCATCGCCACGCAGACCGTCGGCGGCGCGAGAAGCGGATGCGTTCTCACCTTTATCCGCTTGTCGTAGTCGTTGATCGCTTTGATCAGGTCAGCGGCCTTGTCGATGGCGTTGATGCCGAGATAGGGCCTCGCGTTGTAGGCTCCTTTGCCCTGGACGGTGAATTTCGCCCTGTATATGCCCTTTGTCGACATGCACATCTCTGTCATGTCGGTGGGCTCGCAGTTGATTCCGAAGTCATCATCCCGCTCTTTTTTGATATATCCTTCCTTGAGAAGCCACAGGACGCCGTCGTTTCCGCTCTTAAGCTCGTCGCAGACTCCGGTGAAGACGACCTTCCCTCTGAGAGGGATGCCGAGCTGATTCAGGATCAGCCCCGCGAAGAAGGAGCTGAAGGTCCCGCTCTTCATATCCACGGTCCCTCTTCCGTAGATCTTTCCGTCCTCATAATCCGCGCTGAACGGCGCGTGCTCCCATTCGGAGACGTCGCCTGGGGTTATCACGTCGAGGTGGCCGTTGAAATAGTAGGTCGGGCCCTCCTCCACGCCGCGGAGATATCCCAGAACATTGGGTCTGTCCGGGGCGGGTCCCACGATCTCAACATCGGTATATCCGCGCTTCGCGAGTCCGTCGACAAGGGCGTTCGCGACGCCGAGCTCGTGCCCAGTAAGGCTCTCGCAGCGCACCAGCTCCCTGTAAAACTCTATCAGGTCATCCCTTTGGCTGTCGACCTGATCCATTATGCGTTTTTCTGTAGCGTCCATGTGATCTTTGCTCCTGCTGTACGCCCCGATTGGGGCGTTTTTCTTCGTATCCGGGTAAAAAACAGGAAGCCGGCCCAAGACCGGCTTCCTTCTTCATTGGGTCAAAACTCGTTCTTCACTGGTCAAAACTCGTTATCAGCCTGAAGCTGGTCTTTAAGCTCTTCAGCTCTGATGCATGCGCAGAAGTGGCCCGGTGAGACCTCCCTGAGAGGAGGATCCGCCGCGAGGCACTCTTCGGTGCAGTATTCGCACCTCGCTCCGAATCTGCATCCGGGTTTGACGTTGATCGGGCTCGAGACCTCGCCTTTGATCAGCTTGAACTCCATGTTCCTTCGCGTGATGTCCGGGCGCGGAATGGCCGCCAGAAGAACATCCGTATAAGGATGCATCGGGTTTTTGAACAGTTCCTCCGACTCGCAGAGCTCTACGCACTGGCCGAGGTACATTACCATGATCTTGTCGGAGATGTGCTTTACTACCGACAGGTCGTGGGTAACGAACATATACGCCAGCTTCATGTCATCCTGCAGGTCCATAAGAAGGTTCAGGATCTGAGCCTGGATGGATACGTCCAGAGCGGATACCGGCTCGTCGCAGACGATGAACTTCGGATTGAGCGAGAGAGCTCTCGCTATTCCTATTCTCTGGCGTCTGCCGCCGTCCAGCTCGTGCGGATAAGAGTTCGCGTAACGTCTCGCGAGACCTACGCGGTCCATATACTTCGCGGCCTGGTCGTAAGTCTCGGCCTTGGTACGGTACATCTTGTGGATGATCATGTACTCGGCGATGACTTCGATGACCGATTTACGCGGGTCGATGCTGGAATACGGATCCTGGAATATGATCTGCATGTCCTGGCGCATCGCGCGCATCTGGTTGGTCTTGTAGTCCGTGATATCCTTGCCTTCAAAATAGATCTTTCCGGCTGTCGGCTCGATCAGTTTCAGGATCGTGCGGCCGAGTGTGGACTTACCGCATCCGGACTCGCCTACCACGCCGATCGTCTCGCCGGGCCACAGTTCCATATTAATGCCGTCGACGGCGTGAAGCAGGGCTCCGTTCTTCAGTTTGAAGTATTTCTGGAGGTCTACTGTCTTAAGCAGAGGTGCCTGTGTTCTGTCGATATCACTCATCCTGCTTTCCTCCTTCCTCTTCAACCGGCTCGTCAGTTACGACGGTCCCCGCCGCGTCCAGATCGAATTTGTGGCAGCGGATCCTGTGGGTCTCCCCGAAGAGTTTGGTCTCCGGACGCTGCTCCTTGCAGATATCCATGCACTCGCGGCAGCGCGGGGCAAACGGGCATCCCTTCGGGAGGTTTGTCGGGTCAGGCATGAGTCCGGGGATCGGGTTCAGCCTGGCCGATTTGCTCTCGAGGTCCGGGATGGAATCAAAGAGTCCGATCGTATACGGATGGTGTCTCCCGCCAAGGAAGATGTCCCTGGTCGTTCCGGACTCTATGATCTCGCCTGCGTACATTACCGCTACGTCATCACAGGTCTGGGCAACGATACCGAGGTCGTGCGTGATCAAAAGCATCGAGGTCCCGAGACGGTCTCTCAGGTCTCTCATCATCGAGAGCACCTGGGCCTGGATCGTTACGTCCAGAGCCGTCGTCGGCTCGTCGGCGATCAGCAGTTCCGGTTCGCAGCAGAGCGCGATGGCTATAACTACCCTCTGCTTCATTCCGCCCGAGAACTGGTGCGGATACTCGATCTTTCTCTGGGGAAGGATACCTACCATCTGGAGAGTCTCCTCTACCTTCTGGTCGACTTCCGCCGCGGAAAGATGCGGGTTGTGGAGCTTGATGGCCTCGGCGATCTGGTCGCCTACCGTGAGCACGGGGTTGAGCGCGGTCATCGGATCCTGGAATACCATGGATATGCGGTTGCCGCGGACGTGCTGCATGGCGTGTTCGGGCATGTCGAGGATGCTCTCACCGTCAAAGATGATCTCGCCCTTGTCGATAAAGCCCGTGCGGTTCGGGAGAAGCCTCAGGATGGAGAGAGCCGTCGTGGTCTTGCCCGCTCCGGTCTCGCCTACCAGTCCGAGAGTCTTTCCTTTTCCGATTTCAAGATAAATGTCGTTAACTGCTTCGACCACTTCGAGGTCCGTCCTGTAAGTGACCTTGAGGTCCTTTATTTCCAGAAGCGGAGCGGCGGTCGTGACTTCTTCTTTTACTTCCGTAATGTTATCACTCATAATATGCTCCGTTCTGTACTAAGACTTGAGGTGCGGATCCAGCGCGTCGCGCAGTCCGTCGCCGACCAGGTTGATGCAGCATGCGCAGATGACTATTGCCGCGGCAGGGAAGAAGAGAAGGAAGGGTGCCTTCCTCATTACCTCTCTCGCCTCGCTCAGCATAAGTCCCCACTCAGGCTGTGGTGGCGGCATGCCCAGTCCCAGGAAGGACAAGGTGGATTCGTAGATGATGATCTTCGCTACGTTCAGCGTAACGTTTACGATGATGACGCCCATCGCGTTCGGAATGATATGCGAGAGGATTATCCTCGCGTTTCCGGATCCGCCTGCGCGGGCAGCTTCAACGTATTCCTGTTCGGAAAGGTTCAGCACCTGCGATCTTACAAGTCTGACGTAGTTCGTGAAGTACGCCAGGGTAAGTGCTATCAGCAGGTTTACGAAGTTCGCGCCGAGCGCGACTACGACTGTCATCGTGAACAGGATGTCAGGCACCGACATGAAGATGTCGAGCGCCCTCATGATGATGCTGTCGATCCATTTGCCGAAATAACCGGCTATGGCGCCGAGCGTACTTCCCACTATGCAGGATGTCATCGTCGCTATCAGGGCGATCGCCAGGGATACGCGTCCTCCGTGCAGTATGCGCGAAAGAACGTCCCTTCCGTACGCGTCGCAGCCGAATAGGTGCTGAGCGGACGGCTTTGCGAGGATGTTCTCCGGGATCTGCTTGATCGCTATCTCATAAGGAGAGATGAACTCGGCGAAGATCAGCAGCAGAAATATTATTATCAGTATGATGAGGCCGATCATGGAGCCGCGGTTCTTGCGGAAACGTCTCCAGATCTCTTTCGCCTGGCTCGGGCGCTTAAAGGTGACGACCTCATCCTCAGCGGCAACTGCCGCACCTGCCGCCTGGGCAGCTGTGTTTTTGAGTTCGTCCATATTATTTTCCCTTCGTTCCCGCGTATTTTGCTTTTATACGGGGGTCAACAAAAGCGTAGAGCACGTCAACCAGGAGCATTA
>JAFWFF010000216.1 GCA_017515765.1 Bacillota bacterium
CATGGTGGACTCGATCGCAAGCCCGCAGTCTTCGTCGAGGAGCAGCTCATAGTCGGGTTCGCTGTATTTGCCCGCGAATACGATCTTCCCCTCATCGAGGAGCTTTTTGGGCTCATCGTACGTCCATCCGTCCTGCCTGAGGGAAGTCATCCTGACCGAGTCGGCGCCGTCCATGCTCAGGAAAAGCGCCATCTGGGCTGTCGCAGCGAGGTATATGTTCTCAACAGGCCCTTGAAGCACGGTCACGCTCTCGTCCAGGCCTTCGGGAACGCTTCCCCCCTCCGGCACCAGCAGGAAATCATCGCCGTCGACGATGTGGAAATACTTATACCCGCCCTCATACCTGTACACTTTGAACTGATCTGCGTAGTAAGTCTCCAGCTCGGACTCGAAGGTCAGGCCTTTGATCTCCGGAGCCTCAGCCGGGGCTTCGCCCTCCGGGCTTTCATGGCTTTCCCCGTCCTCCTGCTGAGAGGGTTCCGGTGTCTGATCACCGCCTCCGCCCGATCCGCACGCAGACAGGCTGAAGACCATCATCAGGCAGAGAAAGATAGCCAGAAACGCTGTACTTTTTTTTCTCATCATTTTAATTTGCCTCTTCGACCAATTTATCAAATATCTCATTCGCAAGGTCTTCGCAGCCGTAGAGCGCGCCATAGACCTTTATCCACTCCGCCTTTGCAAGGTCCTCTTTTTCCTGGGCGGAACGGTCTATGATCACCGGGACTCCGAGCGTCGTAAACCTGCTCTCTATCTTCTCGAGGTTTTCCTTTTTTACCTTTGCCTCTTCGGAAAGCTCCTGGCCGGCTTTGGCGTCTTTGATCTCTGCCTCCGGAAGGAGAGCGCCCGGAAGGATCGCAAGACCTGAACCGTCCTTTACGACCTTGGCGTAATCAAATTTCTCAACATTGCCCGCCAGTGCGGTCTCCCCGCTCTCAAGCGCCTTCTTCAGGGGTTCGGACTGTATGTCTTTCTCGTCGATCCCGAGAAGCGAGACCGCGTCCAGGCAGCCCAGATCCTCCATCATGGCAAGAGCTTCGGGCGACGCGGCAAAGGTCTTTTCCGCAGGGATGGTTATGATTATATAATCCTTGTCCAGTCCTGCGGGGGCGTCAAAATCTTCAGGTACGAGGAGATAATTGACCACGTTGTTCCTGTACAGTTTTTCTATGATCTCGGTCCTGGAGCGGGCGATGACATTGCCTTCGTCATCGTATTCCACATCGTCATCTGACTTACCGGCTTCCATTGCTTCCTCGGCGTTTTTGGTATACTCCTCCCTGAGGGCGGTGTCCTCGGAAATATCGATGGAGATCAGCCTTACTCCCTGCTCATAGCTGAAGATCCTGAAGTATTTGGAATACTCGACGGCATTCTCCTGATCCTCCAGTGCCTTGAGCCCCAGTATGACGGGAGCTTTATCGCCTATCGTCATCTTGGCCTCAGCGGCGTCCTGTTTTGCTTCCTCAGCGCTTCCGGATCCGCCGTCTGCCTCGGCAAGTCCTATATAGATGGTGTACTCTACCCAGTGCGCCTGCGACATTGCAGTCGTCCTGCCTATGATCGTATTGTTGGCGTTGAGGTTTACGGGGATGGTAAATACTGAATTACCGCCTCCCTGCTTGTAGTAGACCGAACCGGCCGCCTTGAGAGCGTCGTAGCTGGAGCTGCTGAATTCTATAGTGGCATATGCCTGCCCGTTGATCACGGTGATCTTCAGGCAGCGGATATAAGCCAGTTTCCCGGAGCCGCCCGACCAGCTGAAGGAATCCGGATAGTACTCGCCGTCCGGAAGCGTCGTGCTGGAATCCACCGAAGGTGCGCCGCCTGTGTATTCGTCGTCTCCCTGGTCATCATCGTCGTCGGGTATTATCGGATCGTCCGGGTCTACGGTATCGTCATCCTGGTCGCTGTCCTTTTCGGCCAGAGGAGTACCGTCGATCACTATGGTCTTCGCCATCTTATCGATGGTCAAAGTCCTCTTTACGTACTCTCCCGCCGCCTTGTACGGAGCGTCGGAAGACACGCGGAACTTCATCACGATGGCTTCTTTGTCCTTAAAGGCCTCGACGCCCGGGGCGTTGTTCAGCGAGATCTCGAATCTGCCGTCTTTGATCGCGACCTTCGTGTCTACGATCTTCCCGTCCGTTACAGTCGCGAAGATCACCTCGTCATAGGTGCCGTCCTCCATCACAAGTGTCGGAGAAACGCTGTAATTATTAGAGTTCGGCCCTCCCACGACAACGGTCGAAGCTGTCGCGGCGACCTTAAAATCAACTACATTGGATGTTACCGAGTAATCGGCTGTCTCGTTATAGTCGTCGGTCACCAGAGTTTTGGCTTCCCTGTCCAGAGTGAACTGTCTCGGGAAGAACGCTCTTTCGAGAGTATTTGATCCTTTCAGATATCCTTCATAATACGTGTTCGAGATCGCCACGCAGGGTACGTAAGAATCCTCAGCCTCAAGGGGTATCCTGAACTCCCATTTGCCTGCAGGGTTGAGATAGCCGTGGACCCAGGCGTCATTTCCCTTGTCGGCGGTCCCGTCTCCGTTTGCCACTGCCTGCTCGTATGTTCCTTTGAAAAGTTCATGGTAGCCGGTCGCGCTCAGGGCTATGACGAGCTCTTCCCTGCCTCCCTCTTTAAGAATGTAGGCCGTTAAGGCTTTAAACATTCCGGTCTTGTTCGTGATGGTGAGGTCTATGCGCTCTGTCTCTCCGTCATCCTTGAGCACCAGAGCGGCTACGGCGTCCTCAATGGCCTTAGCCATCGCGTCGACTTCTTCCTGCTCGGACGCTTTCTTTCCGTAGACCACTGCGTCGACGGCGTCCTTAACAGCCTGCGCTGACTCATCGGTATATATGCTGAGATCCTCAGGCACCTTGGCGAGAGCCGCTTCTACTGCCGAGTAGTCCGCCTCGTCCTCATCCGGTTCGTCCGGCTCGTCCCCCGAGTCACCCGATTCGTCTATCGAAGTGGTAAGCGAAAAAGCAATGGGTACAGGCATCGAGCTTGAAACTCCGGCAAAATAGAAGGTGCCGTTCAAGTCGATCGGGATACCTGTGAATTCACAGTTTCCAGACTCGCTTGTATTCTGATAGGTCCTGCCGCCCATCCAGATCTCGGGATAGGTGTCGCTCTCCACCGTGATCGTCGCGACGGCTTCCCCGTTTTCGACTGTCACTTCTTTCACGTGCCATGCTTTCTGCCTTGGGGAAGTGCTCTTACCCTTGCTGTACTCTGACGAAAGCGCGGGCACTGTCGTCTCGTCATACGTGCCGTCTGCCAAAGCCGTGGAATCGTCGACCGCGTTATACGACCAAAGCCCCCAAAGAGCCACTTCAAGAACTCTTCCGTAGGGCTGGGCGGAATTGTATGCATACGTGCCGACTTCTTTGTCCAGAGCGGCCTGATCCTCCGCGCTGAGCGCGGAATACGCCGCCTCGGCTGCCTCTATCTGTTCTCTGTCAGCCTCCGTAACATCCGTGCAGTTCGGAAGCTTAGAGATCATTTCCTTTACTTTGTCGATATCGGAAGGTTCCTCATCCTCGTCACGGATCACATCTATCGCAGGCACCTCTCCCGGAGCGGGCTCATCTGTGTCTTCCGTTTCGCTTTCATCGCACAGGATCTCTTCCTCTACAGAGTCCTCCGCAGGCTCTTCCCCTCCGGCTTCCCCGGCCTGTTCTTCGGTATCGGCGTCCTCCGCAGGCTCTTCGGTACCGGCAATTTCCGCATCAGAATCATCAGCGGTCTCTTCACCGTCGGCGTCCTCTGCCGGTTCTTCTATTTCGGCGTCCTCTTCAGCCCCCTCGTCAAAACTCTCCGGGACAGCATCCGATCCGCTCTCTTCCATATTTTCTTCTACAGCAGCCTCGCCGCAGTCTTCAGGCAACTCGTCTGCAAAAACAGGTGCCGCCATCATGGTGAAAGCCATGGCTGCCGAAAGCAGTATTGCAAGAGCTTTACTTAAGATCTTTTTCATTCAGATCAAACCTTTCCGATCAAACGGTATACAATTGGTCAACAAATTATTATAGCTCGCCTTATTTTTTCAAGTCAAACGCACCGGTGTCTTCACCGGCGCGAATCTGCGCGGGGCGCGCGAGGCGCCCCGCGCTTCATACAGTTCTAATTGATTATTTGACTAAGATCTCGTCGTCTTCACCCATTTGGAAGAAGGTTTTGACGGAAGCGTCGCTGATCAGAGTCGTTCCTCCGAGAACAGCGCCGTATTTCACGCCCTGCTCTTCCGCATAGGCTGCTGCCGTCGCGATCGCGCTGTCATTTGTGATGATCAGCGGTGCGTTCAGTTTATATGCGATAGCTCCTCCGCAGAGTCCGTCGGGGTAATTGCGCGCGTAAGCAAGGACTCCGGCTTCCGCAGACTCGAAGTACTTCTTCGCAACTTCAACGGACGTCTCATATCTGTTCTTTCCGCCGACTCTGTCGGTCTTTCCGTAGGCTTCAAGCTCCTTCATGACCGCTTCGCTTACGGCTCCGGTACCTCCGACAGCCGTGAATGTGTACTCGCCTTCGAGCTTGCCGAGGAATTCCTTCTGGTCTGCTGTAAGCGCAGTTCCCACAAGCAGTATCGGCTTGCCAACGGAAGCGACGGACAGGCTGTCCGCGAAATCTTTCCCAGTGCTTACCAGGATCTCATTTGCTCCGGTATCGGCTTTGAGGCCTTCCTCCAGTATCCTGAGATCGGTGAGGTAACTGTTGGCGCCGCCGAGTCTCACAGCCTTGTAGGCGTCGAGACCGGCTGCCGCCGCGTCGGGAACGACCGCAGCGCCGCCCAGCATGTAGATGGTCCCGCCTTCAGCAACGTTTTCTTTGATGTAGCTCTGTACAGCGTCGATATGTGCTTTGTTGTCATCTACAAGCAGGATCGGGCTGTTGAAGGTGCACGACAGATAGCTGCCGGCCAAAGCATCGGGATAGTTCTTTCCGCTGGCCAGTATTACCGTCTCGAACTTCTCGGTCCCAAGCATCGCCAGGAGTTCATCCGCGACCTTAAGAGACGTTTCGTATCTGTTGCTTCCGAAGATACGCACCACGTCCTTGGTCTCTTCTTCCGGGCTCTTCTCCACGAGAGCGGCGATGGCGTCGTTTATGGCCTTGGCCATGGCGTCGACTTCAGCCTGCTGGCTCTCGAACTTGCCTGTGACTACAGCTGCCAGTGCCTCGTCCAGGACGGCCAGGCTCTCTTCGGTGTATTTGTCGCGGTCGATGGCAGCGGCTGCTTCCTGGGCTGCCGTCACTGCGGTGTAGTCGGCATCCGCAGGATCAAAGACGAGCGTTCCTGCTTCTTCGCTCAGAGTGGCCTTGCGCTCATACCATGTGCCGTTCTTCTTTGACTTGAAGCAAATATGGAACGGTTCGCCGTTCGCGAGGTTCACGAGAGTATCAGGCTGGCCGAATGTCTCGACCCACTTCACCGGGATGGTAAATGTCATGGCCTCGGCATCAAATGCGATGGTTTCGGTCGCTGCAGCTGCTTCGGCGTAGTCTCCGACGAACACCTCGCTCATGGCGTCGCTCTGCATGGGCAGTACCAGATCGGCCTTGTAATTGTTCGAGTTCGGGCCGCCCACGCACTCGAGCGCAGCCGTCTCAGCGGGCTTGAACATTTTGATGTTATTGGTGACCGCTATCTCCTTGGTGACCTTGTAATCATCGGTCACGAGCGTCGCCTGCTCCAGGTCCAGGTTGATCTGGCGCGGGTAGAATGCGCGTTCTACGCTGTTCTCCCCGGCGATATACTTATCGTAGTAGGTCTGTGAAATGGCTACGATGGGGACTTCTTTGCCCAGCTCATCCGCTGCGATCTGAATGACGAACTCCCACTTGCCCTCAGCGTTCTCTGCGCCGGCGATCCAGCTCTCCGGTTTGTCTCCGTTGGCCGCTGCCTGCTCGTATGTACCTTTATACAGGTAATGGTAGCTGGTCCCGGAAAGAGCCATTGTCAGAGTCGCAGAACCGTCTTCATTCTTTACTGCAGATGCGGTGACCGCCTTAAACATTCCCGTGTTGTTGGTGATCGTGAGCTCTATGGCTGCGGGGCCCGGCTCCTCTCCGGGGAGCGCGGTCGAGTCGCTTTCGAACCCGAGCGTATAGCCGTGGAAGTAATAGTCTCCTCCTTTGGCCTTGTAATAGTCTCCGTCGTGTGTTTCGCTGTAGCCGTCCTTGTATTTGATCATGTAGTAAATGTTGCCCGCTTCCGCAAGGACGGATTTCTCAACGGGCAGAACGTATGTCAGGTTGGTGACGGTCTCGCCGTCTTCGCCGTAGACGGGAACCGCGGCGGCGACCGGGGTGCCCTCTACAAGGGTATGGTTCGTTGCGTCGGCCGGGTCAAGGATCTCGCTCTGAGGTCCGTATGCCATGCCGTCATATCGCGCCATGAGGTCATTGTCCTGTGTCGTGATCAGCCAGGCGTCATCGCCTTTCACCACCACTCTAGCGGTCTCTTCATTGAAATGATACATGCCAAGGCTTGACTCTATTCCTGTGACAGTGTAAGTGCCGTCCGCGAGCACTGCCGGCTCGTCCGCATAGATCGGCATCGCCATGCAGGTGAATACCATTATGACGGACAGCATCATGATCATTGCTTTCTTAAAGCTTTTTTTCATGGTCTTTCCTTTCTTGAAAAAACTACCGAAACTATAACTTGTTCGCTTTCTGGATAGCTTTCTACTCAGGCTCTAAGCCAAACAAAAAACCTCCTTTCCACAGAAAGCAGGTGCTCTTAGCATAATAACAGGGACAAAGACCTGAAAACATGCTTTGTTCATTGGGCGCACTTTCTCCGGAAGCATTTACCAACAGCACTTCGCAGCAGGTTTCCTGACTCAGAGATCAATGCCTGTCCCGAACCTTCTCAGACGCGGCG
>JAFWFF010000024.1 GCA_017515765.1 Bacillota bacterium
ACGCCGCTCTCCTTCATCTCGCCGTAGAGGTCGTTGCCTTCACGGGTTCGCTCGCCGACGCCGGTGAATACGGAAATACCGCCGTGAGCGGTCGCGATGTTGTGGATCAGCTCCATGATCAGGACGGTCTTGCCGACGCCTGCGCCGCCGAAAAGGCCGATCTTGCCGCCCTTGGCATAGGGGCAGATCAGGTCGACGACCTTGATGCCGGTCTCCAGGATCTCCGTCGCGGGGATCTGGTCCTCAAAGGAAGGGGCGGGACGGTGGATCGCCCAGCGCTCTTTCGCGTCGGGAGCGGGCATGTTGTCGACCGGGTCGCCCAGGAGGTTGAACACGCGTCCCAGGCACTCATCGCCTACGGGCACGGTGATCGGCCCCGCCGTGTCGACAGCATCGACGCCGCGGACCAGGCCGTCAGTGGAGCTCATCGCGATGCATCTGACGACATCATCGCCGATCTGCTGAGCCACCTCGGCGATCAGTCTGCGGCCATCAATATTGATTTCGATGGCATTGAGCAGTGCAGGCAGCTCGCCCTCCTTGAATCTGATATCAAGGACAGGGCCGGTGACCTGTATTACCTTGCCGATATGTTTTTCACTCATTGATTTCCTCTTTTTAAATGATAAAAGTCAAAGCTGCAGGATCTCTGTTGTCCTTACGTGTCCTTATGATCCCTCTGCGCCGGCCACGATCTCCGTGATCTCCTGCGTGATGCTCGCCTGTCTCGCGCGGTTGTAGTAGAGACTCAGCTTCTCGATCATCTCGCTCGCATTGTCCGTCGCGGCCTCCATGGCCGTGCGGCGGGCAGCCAGCTCGCTGGCGACCGAGACATTGATACTGGTATACAGGATTCCCGCCAGATACTCGGGGACGATGTCGTTAAAGACCTCTTCGCCGGACGGCTCATACAGGATCATGTTCTTCACATCGGGAGTATCGTCAACTTCCGGGTTTTCAAAATCGGAAAGGGGCAGGAGGGCGCTTGCCTTCGGCACCTGAGACATCATGGAGACGAAATTGGTATAGCACATGGAGACGTGTCCGTACCGGCCTTCCAGATAAGCGTCGCACACTGTCTTGGCGATGCGGAAGCACTCCGAGATCGAGACCTTCGCCACCTCAGCATAGAGGTCTGTGAAGATCCCCGCCTTCTTCCTGCGGAAATACTCCACTGCCTTTTTCCCGATGGGAAGGACGTCGTAATCGTGTCCCTCGATCTCTTTTTCCACAAATTTAAACAGGTTGGCGTTGTAACCGCCCGCGAGTCCCCTGTCGCCGCCGATGACGATAAAGAGACGCCGCTCACTGGCTCCCGGCACGGTAAAGGGGGACTGGAAATCCGTGTTTTCGTTGGCGATCTTGGTGAGCGTGCGCTTCATGATCCGCAGGTAAGGCTTGCTGGACATTGCCTTGTCCTTTGCCCTTCTGAGCTTGGATGCGGCGACCAGCTGCATGGCCTTGGTGATCTGCATCGTGTTCTGCACACTCTTGATCCGCAGCTTGACTGCTTTCATATTAGCAGCTGCCATTATTTTCCTCCATAGAACCGCCCTTGAGGCGGTTCACCGAAGAGTTTTCATAAAAGAGAAAACTCTTAAGCAGAAGCCTTCTTCGATTCGATAAAGTTCAGGGTGAAGCCCTCGAGGACCGATTTCAGCAGAGCTTCATTTTCCTTGCTGAGATCGCCGGTCTCATGGATTGCCTTCATGACGGCGATGCCGTCTGGATCCTGGGTGAGGCGTCTGCCGAGCTCCTCC
>JAFWFF010000217.1 GCA_017515765.1 Bacillota bacterium
CATAGTGATCCTGGAGGTCAACGAGAGGCTGCCGTACATCTACGGAGCTTTTGATGAATCGATACACATCTCCGAAGTCGACTTCGTAGTGGAGGGCGAGCATCCCGAGCTTCCCGACCTTCCCAAAGAGGACGCGACCGAGGTCGACCTCGCGATAGCGAACATCATCCTGCCCTACATCAAAGACGGCGCCGCCCTGCAGCTCGGCATCGGCGCCATGCCGGACGCGATCGGCCGCGACATAGCCGAGTCCGAGATCAAAGACCTCAGCATGCACACCGAGCTCTGCTCGAACGCGTATATGGACCTCTACGAGGCAGGCAAGATAACGAACCGCTGCAAGAGGCTCTTTCCGGGCAAAGGCCTGACGGGCATCGTGTTCGGCTCGAGAGCCATCTACGACTGGATAGACCATAACCCGTCGGTACTGATCGCTCCGCTCTCCTACGTCAACGCGCCTGAGCACATCGCCCAGCTCGACAATATGGTCTCGATCAACAGCTGCATCTCGGTCGATCTCTACGGCCAGATCAATGCCGAGAGCGCGGGCCTGAGGCAGATCAGCGGGACCGGCGGGCAGCTCGACTATCTGACCGGAGCATCGATGGCGAGGGGAGGCAAAGCCTTCATATGCATGCCCTCGACCTATACGAACAAGAAGGGTGAGCGCAGGTCCTGCGTCCTGCCTCACTTCAGCGGCGATATAATCACAGACCCGAGGAGCCAGTCGTATTTCATAGTGACCGAGTTCGGCGCCGTGAACCTCTGCGGCAGGAGCACCTGGGAGAGAGCCGAGATGCTCGTATCGATAGCGCACCCCGACTTCAGGGACTGGCTGATCGGCGAGGCCGGTAAGCAGGGGATCTGGAGACGGAGCAACAAGAGATAGGCAAGGTGTGGAAATGGGAGACAAGGAACAGAAGAGAAAGAGAAAATGGGGAGACCGCCGAGACGGGCGCTATGTGAAGAGCCCCGGCCTTCAGACGGTGATGGGCTACCTCTACCCCAAGCGGACGGACTGCGAGGTCTATCTGCACGACACTCTGGACGTGACCGAGGTGATGAAATACCTCGAGGAGAGGAACAAAGGCCGCGAGGACCGCAAGATAACCATCTTCCATTGCGCCATAACCGCTCTCGCCCGCATGGTGAAGGAGAGGCCTTTGATGAACCGCTTCATCCAGGGCTACCGCATGTACGAGCGCGACGAGATAACCCTGAGCTTCGTCGTAAAGCGCAGGTTCGCCGACGGGGCGGAGGAGTCTTTGATGGTGCTCACTGCGCAGGACGACGATACGATCGACACGATAAGCGACCGCATCATCGGGAACGTGAAGGAGACCAGAAAGAGCGAACACTCCACGGGAGGCATCGACAAGACCCTGGACGCGTTCGCGGCTCTTCCGAGGCTCGTTCTGATCATCGCGATAAGGATCATCCGCTGGCTCGACTTCTGGGGGATCAACCTGGACGCTTTGACAGAGGGCGACCCGAACTACACCACGATCCTCGCCAGCAACCTCGGGAGCATCAAAGGACCCGCGGTCTACCACCATCTTAACAACTACGGGACGAACAGCATCATGGTGACCTTCGGCACCGTCCACAACGAGGAGCGCCTCCTGGACGACGGCACCAAGGAGATCCGCAAGGTCATCGACGTCGGCGCGACCCTGGACGAGCGCATCGCGGACGGATTCTATTTTGTCAGGAGCCTTAACCTGGTCAAGCATATGCTGGCGAACCCGGAGATGCTCGAGAAGCCCATCGGAGAACCGAGCGGTTTTGAATATTGAGATTGTTGCGATTAATTAAAAAAAGGGTATAATTATATGCGGGCGGAGGGAAACCGCCCGGACAAGCGATGTTTATCAAATTGCCGGACCTTAGACGCCCGGGGATACAGGAGGAAATTATGGGATTCGGAGATTGGCTTAAGAAAGTATTCGGCGGCGCAAAGGAAAAGACTCAGGAGATCCTGGACAAGACAGATCTCGATGAGAAGATCGTTGAGAAGGCAGGCCAGCTGAAGGAAGCCGCCAAGGACAAAGCAGGCGAGCTCGGCGAGGTCGCCAAGGAGAAAGCCGGCAAGCTGGGAGAGGCCGCCAAGGAGAAGGCCGGACAGCTCGGCGAAGCCGCCAAGGAAAAGGCAGGCGAGTGGGGCGAGACCGCCAAGGTCAAAGCCGGACAGCTCGGTGAGGCCGCCAGGGAGAAGGCCGGCGAGCTCGGCGAAGCAGCTAAGGCAAAAGTCCAGGAAGCTCTGGACAAGACCGACATCGACGACAAGATCAAAGCCGGAGTTGAGACCGCGAAGGAAAAAGTCGAAGGCGTCAAGGGCAAGGTCCTGAAAGAGACCGGCGCTGTCGAGAAGGTCGAAGAGGAAGTAAAGGAAGCCGCCGAGGAAGTTGCCGCAAAGGTCGAGGAAGTCGCTGCCAAGGCCGAAGGGATCGATGAAGAAGACATCATCGAGAAGAGCGTTGTAGACGCGGTCGACAGGGCAGATGAAGCCGCTGATAAGGCCGAAGACATCATCGAGAAGAGCATCGAAGAAGCGGTCGAAAGACTGTAATACCTGCCTCCCGACGGAGGATAAGAGGAGCTAATGAAAACCTTATACTTTGAGTGTAGTATGGGAGCTGCCGGAGATATGCTCACGGCAGCTCTTTTGGAACTGTACGGGGAACTGAACGGCGGAACTGACGGATTTATCGATGAATTCAATTCTGCCGGCATCCCCGGCGTTGTGATGCACGCACACAGTTCAGAGAAATGCGGGATCAAAGGTACCCACGTCCACATGATCGTGAACGGTGCCGAGGAGGTATCCGAGGACGTTCACCACCACGACCATCATCACGACCACGAGCACGATCATGATCACGGGCACCACCACGACCATGATCACGACCATGAGCATCACCACCACGACCATGAGCATCACCATCACGACCATGTCCACAGGTCGCCTGCCGAGCTCGAACAGATCATAGACAGCCTTGCGATCGACGAACAGGTCAAGGCGGACGTCAAGGCCGTCTACGCCCGTATCGCTGAAGCCGAGAGCCACGCCCACGGCGTTCCTGTGACAGAGATCCATTTCCACGAGGTCGGCACGATGGATGCCGTCGCGGATATCACGGCGGTCTGCCTGCTGATGGACGAGCTGGCTCCGGACCAGGTCGTCGTGTCCCCCGTCCATGTCGGCAGCGGTTCGG
>JAFWFF010000218.1 GCA_017515765.1 Bacillota bacterium
CCCCGATCGACTATGAGAACCTGACGGCCGCGGGATCCATGATGGGCTCCGGCGGAATGATAGTCCTCGACGAGGACAACTGCATGGTCGACGTCGCGAAATTCTACATGGAGTTCATAGCCGACGAGTCCTGCGGAAAGTGCACCCCCTGCCGCGTCGGAACGAGACGCCTCCTCGAGATGCTGAACCAGATCATCGAGGGCAAGGGAAGCCTGGAGCTCCTCGACGAGATGGAGCAGCTCTGCCACGAGATCCAGGACACCGCGCTCTGCGGACTCGGACAGACCGCCCCGAACCCGATCCTCTCGACGCTGTCGCACTTCAGGGACGAATACATCACGCACGTGGTCGCCAAGAAGTGCCCGGCCAAGGTCTGCAAACCGCTGCTCGACTACACGATCGATCCGGATCTCTGCAAGATGTGCTCGCTCTGCGCGAGGGCCTGCCCGGCCGAAGCCATCCACGGCGTGCCCGGCAAGGAGCCTTACGTCATCCACCCGACCAAATGCATCAAGTGCGGAAACTGCGCGAACACATGCCGCTTCGGCGCTGTGAAGATAGGATAGGAGGGTACGGAAATGGCAACGGTAAATTTGAAGATAAACGGAAAAAACGTTACCGCCGAGTCCGGCCAGACCATCCTGGAGGCGGCGAGAAACGCAGGGATCGCGATCCCCACTCTTTGCTATCTGAAGGATATCAATAAGAGCGGCGCCTGCCGCGTCTGCCTGGTTGAGGTCAAAGGCGCGAGAGCTTTGCTCTCTTCCTGCACCACCCCGGTAAGCGAGGGCATGGAGGTCTTCACGAACTCCGAGCGCGCCATCAGGGGCCGCAAGAACACGGTCGAGCTCATCATGAGCAACCACAACAAGAACTGCCTCTCCTGCAAGCGCAACCAGAGCTGCGAACTGCAGAGGCTCTGCGAGGAGATGGGCATCCGCGACAACAGGTTCGAAGGCGAGCACACCAGGGCGTCCTTTGACAACTTCAGCTACGGCATCGTGAGGGACACCTCCAAGTGCATCCTCTGCGGCCGCTGCATAGAGACCTGCAAGAAGATCCAGGGCCTCGGCGTCCTGGGCTTTGAGAACCGCGGATTCAAGACGATCGTATCCCCGATCTACGACAAGAGCTTTGCCGACGTGAACTGCATGCAGTGCGGGCAGTGCGTGATAAACTGCCCGGTCGGAGCGCTCACCGAGAAGGAGCATATCGACGAGGTCATCGCCGCCCTGAACGATCCGGACAAAGTGGTCATCGTCCAGACGGCGCCGGCTGTCAGGGCTTCTCTCGGAGAGGAGTTCGGAATGCCCGTCGGAAGCCGCGTGACCGGCAAGATGGTCACCGCGCTCAAGGGCTGCGGCTTT
Source organism: Bacillota bacterium (assembly GCA_017515765.1). Taxonomy (GTDB): domain Bacteria; phylum Bacillota; class Clostridia; order Peptostreptococcales; family Anaerovoracaceae; genus Eubacterium_B. The sequence goes on from JAFWFF010000218.1 coordinate 1,368, forward strand.
GACAGAGTCTACGACACCAACTTCAGCGCCGACCTCACGATCATGGAGGAGGGCACCGAGTTCATCCAGAGAGTACAGAACGGCGGAGTCCTTCCGATGTTCACATCCTGCTCGCCCGGATGGATCAGATACATCGAGTTCGAGTATCCTGACCTTCTGGACCACCTCTCGACCTGCAAGTCGCCGCATATGATGATGGGCGCCATCCTCAAGACCTACTGGGCCGAGAAGCACGGGGTCGACCCGAAGGACATCTATGTAGTATCCATCATGCCCTGCATCGCCAAGAAGTCCGAGATCCACCTCCCGGAGAACTTCACCGGCGACTATCCGGACGTCGACGCGGTCCTCACGACCAGAGAGTGCGGACGCCTGATCAAAATGTACGGCATGGACCTCTCGGAGCTCGAGGACAGCGAGTTCGACCAGGACCTTATGGGCGAGTACTCCGGCGCTGCGGTCATCTTCGGAGCGACCGGAGGCGTCATGGAAGCCGCGCTCAGGACCGTGGCGGAAGTCCTGGAGGGCAAGTCCTTCGAGAACGTCGAATACGAAGCGGTCAGAGGACTCCACGGAGTAAAGGAAGCGACGCTCAACATCGCGGGACTCGAGGTCAGAGTGGCCGTAGCGTCCAGCATGAGCGAGGCGAAGCCTTTGCTCGACCAGGTGAGGGCGGGCACCAGCCCCTATCACTTCATCGAAGTCATGGGCTGCCCGGGCGGCTGCATCAACGGCGGCGGCCAGTCGATCGTGCCTTCCAAGGTCAAGAACAAAGAAGGCCTCGACGCCTACAGGGCCAAGCGCGCCTCGGCCCTCTACGAGGAAGACCGCATCCTGCCCGTCCGCAAATCCCACGAGAACACCCAGATCCAGCAGCTCTACAAGGATTTCCTCGGCGAGCCGGGATCCCATATCTCCCACCACCTGCTCCACACCACCTACGCGGGCAGGAAGAGGTTCGGATTCGAGGAGTAGATATTCTGAACTGTGAACAGCGGCGCCGGGGCATGTGCCCCGGCGCATTTTCATTGAATATGGCTGAATATTTATATATAATATAAGGGATTTTTATTCATTCGCAGAAAGTGGAACATTGGAAGTGGAACGTCAGAAGGCGGAAAGGAAGCTGAGCTTTCCGGAGGCGGCGCTCACCCTGGCGGTGACCGTCGCGGTAATGTTTATAGGGATAATTGGACTCGGACTGGATCCGTATCTGCCGCTCTTGATAGATATCGGGGTCATACTCTGCGCGGGCAGGATCAAAGGGTTCTCATGGGGCGAGATGGTCGGTTCGATGATGGAGTTCCTCGGCAATAATACGGGGACCATCGGGGTGATCCTGATCATAGGTGTGGTCATAGGCTCATTCATGACCTGCGGGGCCGTACCGTTCGTGATCTACTACGGTCTGAAGCTCATGTCCGTGAAGTGGTTTTTCGTCTGCGCCGTGCTGATGTGTTTCGTGATGGCGCTTTTGACCGGGTCGTCGTTCACGTCGGTGAGCACCCTGGGCGTTGCGTTCATGGGCGTGGGGATGAGCCTCGGGATCCCTCCCGCCATGGCTGCGGGAGCCATAATAAGCGCGGCTCTTGCAGGCGACAAACACTCGCCGCTCAGCGCAGTCCAGAACCTCGCCGCGCCGCTCTGCGGAGTGACCGTCTACGAGAGCGAAAAATGCACCAGATACACCACGCTGCCGACGCTGGCGTTCATCGCGGCCGCGTTTACGATCATGGGATCAAAGTATTCGTCGTCCGCCGCTGACACCACCCAGGTGGACCGCATAATGGAGGGGATCGCAGAGCACTACAACCTTTCTCCGCTCACGGTGCTCCCGCTCCTGCTGCTCCTGGTGCTGGTGATCCTGAAGATACCTGCCTTCCCGACTTTGATCATATCGTCGCTGGTCGGCGTGGCGTTCTCCATGGCGGTACAGCACGAATCCCTCATCGACTGCCTTCAGTATCTCCAGACGGGCTATGTGGCCGATACGGGAGTGGAGCTTCTGGATACGCTGCTGACCAGGGGAGGCCTGTTCAGCATGACTTCCGTCGTGATACTGATCATGCTGGGGCTCTCGCTGGCGGGAGGCATGTCGCGGCTTCAGGTCATGGCGATACTGATGGAGAGGATAAGCTCGGCGCTCAGGAGCCGTTTCAGCGTGCTTTTCGGGACGTTCGTGATGAGCTTCCTCCTGGTCCTGATCTCAAGCGACACATATATGGCAATGGTGCTCACGGTCGAATCCATGAAGAAATGCTTCGAGAGGGCGGGCATCCATCCGGTCGTAATGTCCCGCTGCATAATCGACGGCGGATGCTCCATGTGCGGCGCGATCCCGTGGTGCGTCGCGGGGATGTTCTTCGCGGAAACGCTGGGAGTCCCGGTGCTTGAATTCATACCCTATTATCTGCTCGGCGTCGGAACGGTGGTCTTCACTTTGATCAGCGCCGCGACAGGTATAGGCGTAAAATATATCAAAACTGCTGACGAAGGAGCGCAATAAGGCAATGAAGAGACAGATGACTTTCCCCGCTGCGGTGGCGATCCTGGCCGCGGTCATCGC
>JAFWFF010000219.1 GCA_017515765.1 Bacillota bacterium
GCCCGAGCATTTCGCGAGATACATGGGGAGCCTCGTGGACGTAAGGCTCTATAAGGCGGCCGGCGGAAGCAAAGAACACACCGGCGTCCTCATCGCCCATGACGAGAGCGGCACCACTATCAAAGACGAACAAAGCGGAGAAGAACTGTTCATAGAAGCCGGGAATCTGGCAAAAGTGAACCTCACCGTGATTATATAGGCCTAAACTTTTTTGGAGGAATCTGAAATGAACAAGGAATTTATCGAAGCCCTGGAAGCACTCGAAGAAGAAAAGCACATTTCCAAGGACAAACTTCTGGAAGCCGTCGAGGCTGCAATGCTCGCCGCGTACAAGCGCAATTACTGGCCGACCGGCAAGAAAGAAAAAGAGAAAGATAAGGAGAACAACGTCCGTGCCGACAACGTCAGGGTCATCATCGACCGCGAAACGGGCGACATCACCATAATAACCACGATGACGGTAGTTGATGAAGTGAAGGACGACCGCTTTGAGGTCAGCCTTGAGTACGCCCAGCAGCTCGACCCGAGATTCGAGGTGGGCGACACCATTGACTTCCAGATCCCGAATGACGATTTCAAGCGCATCGCAGCCCACGCCGCCAAGAACGTCGTGCGCCAGAAGATCCGCGAGACCGAGCGCAGCATGATCTACGAGGACTTCAAGGACAGAAGAGGCGAGATCGTCACCGGTATCGTTCAGAGAAAGAGCGGAAACACTCTGTTCGTGGATATCGGCAAGACCGAAGGCATACTCCCCGCCAAGGAGCAGGTCCCCGGCGAGAGATATCAGATCAGAGACCGCATCAAGGCATATATCATGGACGTCAAGGAAGGCGACGCCAAGGCGAAGGGCGAGTCCGGATCCCAGGTCTTCCTCTCCCGTTCCCATCCCGGCCTCGTGAAGAGGCTCTTCGAGCTTGAAGTGCCCGAGATCCAGGAAGGGACCGTCGAGATCAAAGGCATCGCAAGGGAAGCCGGTTCCAGGACCAAGATCGCGGTGTATACGGAAGATGAGAACATCGATCCCGTCGGCGCCTGCGTCGGTACCAGGGGAAGCCGCGTCCAGGCAGTCGTTGACGAGCTGAGAGGCGAGAAGATCGATATCATCGCGTGGAGCAACGACCCGGTCGACCTCATCAGCAACGTCCTCAGCCCCGCGAAGGTTGAAGGCGTAATAATCAACGAGGAAGAGAAGCTCGCAGTCGCGATAGTACCCGACTACCAGCTTTCGCTCGCGATCGGCAAGGAAGGCCAGAACGTAAGGCTGGCTGCCAAGGTAAGCGGCTGGAAGATAGACATCAAGAGCCACACGCAGTACTACGGGACCGAGGGTGAACCCGAAGAAGGAATGCCCGAGGCCGGAGCCGGAGCAGATGAAGAGTAAGAACATTCCGATGAGGCGATGCGTCGGCTGCAGGGAGTCGAAGCCCCAGAGCGAGCTCATAAGGATCGCTTTCAGGGACGGGACGATCAAAGCCGACCTCACGGGCAGAGAACCCGGAAGAGGCGCCTACGTATGCGGCAGGGAATGCTTTGAGGAAGCCGTGAAGAAGAAGGGCTTCGCCAGGGCGTTCAGATGCGCCGTGAAAACAGAAGATATTGAGAAGATCAGGGAGATTTTTGATGAGCAAAGATAAGACGCTTGGCTATCTCGGTCTCGCTGCCCGCTCGGGGAACCTCTTCGCAGGCTACAACAACTGCCTGGCGGAGATAAAGAACAGAAAGGCCCGGCTGATAATAATCACACGGGACGTAGGTGAAGCGAGCAGGCACAGGATAATCGAAAAATGCGGTTCGGGAGGGATACCCTACCGGATCTGGGGAGACGCCGGTGAACTGTCCAGAGCCTGCGGCAAGGCGGACAAAGGACTGTTCGGCGTACGGGACCGGGGGCTTGCGGAAGCTCTCATCAAAGCGATAGACGGGGAAGAAGAAACGGAAGAAAGGAAGGTGTTCTGATGGCGATGAAGGTATTTGAACTGGCCAAGGAAATGAATATTGCCAGCAAAGAACTCATAGAGAAAGCCGCGAAGAAGGGCATCGTACTGAAGAGCCATATGAGCGCTCTCACGGACGCGCAGGTCAAAAAACTGAAGGAAGAAGGGGATGCTCCGGCAAAGCCGGCAGGACCCATTCCCGGCGCGCCTCCGTTCGCAGCCGCCGCGAGACCGGTGGCCGGAGCCCCGCCCTTTGCCAGAAGCGCCACTCCTGTGGGGACCAGCAGCAAGATAATCGGAAGACCCATCGTCGATGAGTCATATTTCGCGAACAAAGAAAAGAAGAAACAGGACGAGATAGAAGAGGCCAGGGCGGCTGAGGAAGCGAAGAAAGCTGCCGAGGAAGCCGAAAAGAGAGCCGCTGAAGAGGCTAAGAAGGCTGCCGAAGACGCAAAGAGAGCAGCTGAGGAAGCCGAAAAGAGAGCCGCCGAAGAAGCCAGGAAGGCCGCCGAGGAGGCGAAGAAAGCCGAGGAAGCCGAGAAGAAGGCTGCGGAGGAAGCAAAGAAGGCAGCTGAGGAAGCCGCGAAGCAGGCAGCGAAGCCTGCGGAAAAGCAGGCCGAAAAGCCTGCCGAGAGACCCGCTCAGAAGCCTGCGGAAAGACCTGCCGAGAAACCGGCTCAGAAGCCCGCGCAGAAGACCGGCGACAGACCTTCCGGCAAACCGGGAGACAGGCCGGCAAGGCCCGAAAGGCCGGGAAGGCCCGACAGATCTTCCGAAAGAGGCGGACGTGACGAGCGAGGCGGAAGAGACGACCGCAGGTCTCAGGGAAGAGACGGACGCGATGACAGAAAGCCCGGCGAAATGAGACCCGATCAGAAGGACTCCCGCGGCGGCGAAAGAAGGGGCGGCACCGACGGAAGACCTGTCAAACCCAGCACGCCCAAGAGGCCGGGAGGAGATTCCGGCCGCGCACCCGAAGGACAGGGCGCGGGACGCAAGGACAGCCGCAAGGGCGGAAAGCAGCAGTACGAAGGCAAGCACGACAAATTCGACAAATTCGAGCGCAAGTCCCTGGAGAAGCAGACCAAGGGCAAGCACGCGAAGTATAAAAACGCTGAGATGGAGCCGGAGATCGAAATGGAACCCATCCCCGAAGGCACCTTTGTTCTCAACGTGCCGATCACGGTCGCCGGTTTCTGCGAGCAGACCGAGGTATCCACTTCGAGAGTCATCATGACCCTAATGAAGATGGGTATCATGGCGAATATCAACCAGAACATCGACGAAGCGACTGTCATGGTCCTCGCAGACGAGCTCGGACTCAGTGTAGTGATCGGCCAGGTCGAAGAGGAGAAGACCGAGGAAGGTCTCGACCTCTCCAAGGACGACGAGAAGGATCTCAGACCCCGTCCGCCGATCATCACCGTCATGGGCCACGTCGACCACGGCAAGACGTCTTTGCTCGACGCGATCAGAAAGACGAACGTCACTGCCAGCGAGTCCGGCGGAATCACCCAGCACATCGGTGCTTCGCAGGTCAGCATAAAAGGCCAGAAGATCGTCTTCCTCGACACTCCGGGCCATGAGGCGTTCACCGCGATGCGCGCGAGAGGCGCTCACGTGACCGATATCGCAGTACTGGTAGTCGCGGCGGACGACGGCGTAATGCCGCAGACCGTAGAGTCCATCAGCCACGCTAAGGCGGCCGGAGTTCCGATCATCGTAGCCATCAATAAGATGGACAAGCCTGGAGCTAATCCGGACAGGGTAAAGCAGGAACTGACCGAGCACGGAATCCTGGTCGAAGACTGGGGCGGCGACGTCATCAGCGTGCCTGTATCCGCCAAGACCGGCGAGGGCATAACAAACCTGCTCGAGATGATCCTCCTGCAGGCCGAGGTCCTGGAGCTTAAGGCCAACCCGAACAGGCTGGCGAGCGGCTCCGTCATCGAAGCCAGACTCGATAAGGCAAAAGGCCCTGTGGCCACTTTGCTCGTGCTGAACGGAACACTGGAGACCGGACAGAGCGTAGTCGCGGGAACCTGCGCCGGCCGCATCAGGCTCATGACGGACGACAAGGGCAAGACCATCAAAAAGGCCGGCCCGGCGACGGCTGTCGAGATCCTCGGACTCACCGAAGTCCCGCAGGCAGGCGACGAGTTCAACGCAGTCAAGGAAGACCGCATAGCCAGAGAGATCGCGGAGTCCAGAAAAGAGAAACTCAGGGAAGAAGTGCTGGCCAGAAACTCCAGCATGTCCCTCGACAAGTTCTTCAGCCAGATCCAGGAAGGCCAGGTCAAGGAACTCAACCTCATCATCAAAGGCGACGTCCAGGGATCCGTCGGAGCCCTCGTATCTTCGCTCGAGAAGCTCAACAACGATGAGGTCAAGGTCAATATCATCCATACCGGCGTAGGTACGGTGACAGAGTCCGACGTAATGCTCGCCGGAACGTCCGGAGCCGTCATCATCGGCTTCAACGTGAGACCGAGCACCGCCGTCCAGAGCATGGCTGACAGAGACAGCATAGAGATCCGCACATACCGCGTGATCTACGACGTGATCGACGACGTGGAGGCCGCCATGAAGGGCATGCTCGATCCGGAGTTCAAGGAAGAGCTCCTCGGAAAGGTCGAGATCAGGAACACCTTCAAGGTGCCCGGAGTCGGAGTCGTCGGCGGAGCTTACGTAACGGACGGCAAGGTCGTGAGAAACGCGCAGATCCGCCTGGTAAGAGACGGTATCGTCATCCACGAGGGCAAGATCAGTTCGCTGAAGCGCTTCAAGGACGACGCGAGAGAGGTCAACCAGGGCTACGAATGCGGTATCGGCATCGAGAACTACAACGACATCAAGGAAGGCGACGTCATCGAGTGCTTCCGCATGGTGGAGACCGAGAGAAAGTAGCCTTTGCGGCATGAAAAGCCTGAGGAGTTTACGATAATATGGGAAAAGGTTACCGGACAGGCCGCCTGGGTGAGGAGATAAGGCGCATCATCAGCGACATGCTGCTGAAGGGCGTCAAGGATCCCAGGCTGGCCGGAAGAATGATAAGCATAACAGGAGTTGAAGTGACTTCCGACGGAAGCTACGCGACCTGCTATATCACGGTATTCGCGGCCGCGGGAAGCGACGCGGAGCCGAACAAAGAGGTGCTCGAGGGCCTGCATTCAGCCTCCGGCATGTTCAGGAGCGAGATCGGAAAGCAGCTTAAGATAAGGCATGCCCCCGAACTCATCTTCAAGATAGACAGCTCCATGGAGTACGGAAGGCATATCGACGAAGTCCTGAGCACTCTGGACATAAGGCCTGAGGAGCCGGAACAGGAAGAGCAGGAAGATGAACAATAGTCTTTCCGAAATAGCAGAGATCCTTCTGGGATCCGAGAAAGCCGTGCTCTACCCGCACGAGAACATGGACGGGGACGCCCTGGGTTCTTGTGTCGCGCTCGCGCTCGCGCTGAGACAGAAGGGGAAGAACGCGCTTATCCTGATCGACGAGAAGATCACCAGCGACCTGGCCTTTATGAACTGCGGCCTGATCACCAGGGACTTTGATGAAGCGAAGGACGCGGATCTTTCGGTGCTGGTGGACGCGGGAGACATAGAAAGGATCGGAGCTAGGGGAGAAGTCTTCCTGACCGGGAAAGAGTCTCTCTGCATAGACCACCACAGGACGTCCGCGCCTTTCTGCAGGTACAATCTGATCGATCCGGACGCCGCGGCGGCGGGGCTTCTGGTCTTCGACGTGATCAAAGCTCTCGGAGCCGAGGGAACGCCGGAGATGGGAAACGCCCTCTTTGCCGCGATAACCACTGATACCGGGAAGTTCCAGTATTCCAACACCGACAAGCGCACGCACCTCGTGACCGCCGAGCTCTATGACTGGGGAATGGACCATCTCTTCGTGAGCAACGAGATCTATGAGAACAACCGTCCCGAACGCATGAGGATAGAGAGCATGGCGATACTCGCGGCGTCATTCTACGCCGGAGGAAGGCTCGCCATGACCTTCGTCACCAGGGAGATGCTTAAGGCCTCCGGCGCGGACATGAGCGAGACTGACGTCATAATCCCCAAGCTCAGATCGATCAGAGGCGTCGAGGTAGCGGCGGTCCTGAAGGAAGAGGAACCTGAAAAGATCAAGGTCA
>JAFWFF010000220.1 GCA_017515765.1 Bacillota bacterium
CACCTCGCTTCCCTTCGGAGTGTTCGCGGGCGCCATGCTCCCGATCCACCTCGCGATAGGATTTGTTGAGGGCCTGATCACAGCGGCAGTTCTCTGCTTTGTCCACGAGGCGAGACCCGAACTCCTCTGGGGAGTGCCTGAGAACGCAAAGACGGCCGGAGCCGGAAAGTTCTCCTTCAAGAAGACCCTCGCCATCCTCGCGATCTGTGCTATAGTGATAGCAGGCGGCCTGTCCCTCCTCGCGTCGAGCTTCCCGGACGGACTTGAATGGTCCATAGAGAAGCTCACAGGAAGCACCGAGATCGAAGCGGCCGGAGGCGTATACGATACGGCGGGCGGCATCCAGGAGAGCACATCCTTTCTGCCCGACTACAATCTGCCTGACAGCGAATCCGCTGCGGGTACCAGCCTCTCCGGAATCGTCGGAGCCCTGATGGTGGTCGTGCTGGCCGGAGGCGGAGCGGCGCTGTTCAGATTCTTCAAGCACAGAGAATGAGCAAGATAAACGACGCTATAAAAGATTTCAGATCCATAGACAACGCGGCGCGGGAGAATCCGCTCAACCGGATCGACCCGCTCATAAAGCTCCTCGTGACACTGGCCTTTCTGGTAGTCGTCATGTCGAGGAACAGATATGATCTCGCGGGAGTGATCATCACGGCCGTTTACCCGGCCGTGATCTTTGGCGTGTTCGGTCTTTCGTTCAGGCTCGCAGTAAGGAGGCTCAGGATAGTGCTTCCGCTGGTGGCTTTGATGGGGGTGCTCGAACCCTTCTTCAACCGCGGGACCGTAATGATAACGGAAAGCTTTGCAGTGCGCGCCGGCGTGATAACAGGGCTCACTTTGATCCTCAAGGGCGTCCTGGCCGTGTTTGGCGCGTATATACTGATGGCTTCCACTCCGATCGAAGATATCTGCGCGGCCTTGAGAAGGGTGCACGTTCCGGCTATAATAGTCACAGTCATTCTTTTGATATACCGCTACATAGGGGTTCTTCTCTCGGAGGGCAGAAGGGTAGTCCAGGCATATGAGCTCAGGGCTCCCGGACAGAAAGGGGTCGCCTTCGCGGCCTGGGGATCGCTCCTCGGCGGCCTTCTCCTGAGGAGCATGGACCGCGCCGACGACCTTTATCAAAGCATGCTGCTGAGAGGCTACGGCAGGGAAGACGAATAGAAACTATAATGGAAACAGGTTACGGAAACACACATCTCGAAGTAAAAGATCTGACCTTCGCCTATCCCGGATCGGACCCGGTGATCAAAGGCCTCAGCTTCAGCTGCAGCGGAAACGAGCGGGTCGGGATAATAGGCGCGAACGGCGCCGGGAAATCGACTTTGCTCAAGCTCATCGTCGGGCTGGAGCCGGGCTTTGGCGGGACCATCACGGTCTGCGGCCATCCGGTGGAGAAGAAGAGCCTGAAGCACGTCCGCGAGCATGTCGGCTACGTATTCCAGGACTCGGACAGCCAGCTCTTCATGACGAGGGTGGAGGACGATATCGCCTTTGCTCCGAAGAACTACGGCTTCTCTCCCGAGGAGGTCGCGAGGCGCGTGGACGAGGCAATGAGCGCGGTGCACATCGAGCATCTTCGCGGCAGATCGATCCACAAGCTCTCAGGCGGCGAGAAGAAGCTCGCGTCCATCGCTACGATCCTCTCGATAGAGCCCGACGTGATCCTGATGGACGAGCCGTCGGTCGCCCTCGACCCGAGAAACAGAAGGAACCTGATCGGCGTGATCAACGAGCTCGACAAGCTCAAGCTGATCGCGAGCCACGACCTGGACTTCGTGATGGATACGTGTTCGCGTGTGATACTGATAAACGGCGGCGAGATCGTGAAGGACGGCTCCGCTGAAGAGATACTTTCAGACCGGGAGCTTCTGGAGGCCAACGGCCTGGAGCTTCCGCTGTCAATGAGCAGGAGGTGACCGGGAATGATCAAAGACCCGATAATCAAAGCCAAATATGAGAAACTGGTCGGTATCCTGCGGGGCTATGGCCGCGTAGCGGTGGCGTTCTCTGGAGGAGTTGATTCCACGCTCCTGCTCTACGCGGCGAACGAGGCGTCGGAAGGGCATGCGCTCGCCATAACAGCTGCTCCGAAATACGTGCCGGAGCGCGAGCGCAGGGAAGCCGCGGCGTTCTGCGAAGAGCACGGCATAGAGCAGATCATTGCGGAGGTGGACGGGCTTTCGATCCTGGGTTTCGCGGGCAACCCGCCGGACAGGTGCTATATCTGCAAAAAGGCTTTGTTCAACG
>JAFWFF010000221.1 GCA_017515765.1 Bacillota bacterium
AGCTACGTTTCTGATATCCTTTGTGTTGTAGAATTTCATTTTTTTCCTCCGGTTGTATGTTTGCTTTCCCGAACGCTAGAGGCCCCGGGATCTTTTGAGTTCCTTTATAAGCTTTTTGGTCTTCGCGTTCTCGCTCATCTTCGCCAGCACCTTGGCTGCCGTGAAGAAGACTCCTGCGACACTGACGGCCGTTCTGAACAGGCTTCCCGAAGTGTCCGGCATCGCGCTCTTTACGATGGCGGCCGGTCCGCCTTCCGCGGCGCGGGAAGTCACGTTCTCAACGGACGAGGAGATCTTTTCCACCGCGTCCTTCGCTCTGGTGCTGATGACGCCCACGTCTCCCGAGATATGCCCGACGTTCTTCACGATATCGTTCACTCCGGGGGTATTCTCATCGAGCATCTGATTGACCCTGACCAGGGTGGCAGAGAGCTTTCTGAGCACCAGGATCAGATAGACGCAGAGCGCAGTGAAGGCCAGCCCCGCGACGATGACTATCAGTTCCCAGGCAGACATGTTTACGCCTCTGCTGTTCTGGCTTCAGGCGCTTCGGTCTTTTCCTCGAGCTTTTCTTCGGCTTCTTCCTTTATGTCTTCAAAATCAGCTGTGAGATTGGACTTGAAGTCGTCGAACTGCTCCTTTGCATAGTTGATATATTCGCCGGCAGTCCTGGATATGCTTTCTGCGGCAGGACCCAGCTTTTCCTTTGCATAGTCGGTAAGATCTCCGACTCCCTCGAGCACTGCCCTGGACTTCTCATCGATGACGCTCTTTACCTGTTCCTTGTTGTCAACGAGATATTTGGCGGCAAATCCTGCCACTGCTCCGAGCAGAAGGCCTGCGACAAAACCGTTATTTCTGGACATTTCACAATTCTCCGTTCTGTACAAAATTTGGCTAGTTTATTATATCATATCCTGATGCGATTAAACATAAGACTTAATAAAAAAAGCCCCGGAGGGCTTTTTATGAAGGAGAACCGCTCCTTCGTCATTCTTCCTTTTCTTTTTCGGAAACGGATGCCTCTTCCGCTTCTTCTGTAGCTTCTTCCAAAGCTTCTTCGGCGGTGTTCTCCGCTGCCTTTTCAGCTGTCTCTGTCTCATCCTTCGGAGCATCCTCTTCCGCGGGGGCTTACGCGGCTTGAGGTTCGTCTTCCAGAGTTCCGCCGGCAGCGAGGATCCTGAACTGGTCTCCCGTGAGGACCTCTCTCTTGTAGAGCTCCTTCACTATCAGCTCGATCTTATCGCGATTCTCCTCGATGATCTTCTTCGCCTTTGCGTAGCAGTCCTCGATGATGTCCCTGGTCTCGTTGTCGATCTCGGTGGCGATGGTCTCGGATACTCCGCTCGACTTCATCAGATCCTTTCCGATGAAGACCTCGTCGCTGTCTCCGCCGTAATTGACGGGTCCGAGCTTCTCGCTCATGCCCCATTCGGTGATCATCTTTCTGGCGATCTTCGTGGCGCGCTGTATGTCGCTGACGGCTCCGGTGCAGATGTCTTCGAGCATGACCTCCTCAGAGGCGCGGCCTCCGAGGGACATGGTGATCTCGTCGAGCAGCTTCTGCCTGGAGACGTGGTTGTTGTCGTTGTCGGGTATGCTTATCGTGACGCCCGCCGCGGTGCCGCGGGGGATTATCGTTATCTCGTGGACCGGATCGCAGTTCGGCAGCATCGTGCCCACCATGGCGTGGCCCACCTCGTGGTATGCGGTGATGCGCTTGTCGTCCTCGGTGACCAGCATGCTCTTTTTCTGAGGGCCGGCGAGGACTCTCATGATGGACTCCTCTATGTCCTTCATGTGGATCTGCTTCTTGCGGTTCCTGGCTGCAAGGAGCGAGGCCTCGTTCATGACGTTGGAAAGATCCGCTCCGGTCATGCCGGCGGTGGACTTTGCTATGACGTTCAGGTCCACGTCATCCGCGAGGGGCTTGTTCTTCGAATGGACCTTCAGGATCTCCTCCCTGCCCCTGACGTCGGGCACGTGCACCATTATCTGGCGGTCGAACCTTCCCGGACGCAGAAGCGCCGGGTCGAGGATGTCCACACGGTTGGTCGCGGCGAGGATGATGATCCCCTGATGGTCGTTGAACCCGTCCATCTCGACGAGCAGCTGGTTGAGGGTCTGCTCCCTCTCGTCGTTGCCGCCTCCGAGGCCCGTGCCTCTCTGGCGTCCGACGGCGTCGATCTCATCGATGAAGATGATGCAGGGGGCGTTCTTCTTGGCTGTGTCGAAAAGGTCTCTGACCCTGGAAGCGCCGACGCCGACGAACATCTCGACGAAGTCGGAGCCGCTTATCGTGAAGAAGGGCACTCCCGCCTCTCCCGCGGTGGCTCTCGCAAGAAGGGTCTTTCCGGTACCGGGGCTTCCCACCAGGAGAACTCCCCTGGGGATCTTGGCGCCGCTTTCTCGTAGCGCTCCGGGGACCTGAGGAAATCGACTATCTCCTCGAGCTCCTGTTTCTCCTCGTCGCTGCCCGCCACGTCCTCAAAGGTGACGGTCTTTTCGGAGGATGTGAACATGCGGGCCTTGCTCTTGCCGAAGTTCATGACCTTGCCGTTGCCGCCGGTCTGCTGGCTTATGAAGAAGAACGCGACGAAGCCTATGACGACGAAGGTCATGACTGTCATAAGGATGCTCGACCAGCCTTCGTCCGACAGGGTGTCGTATACGATATCTATCTTTCCGGGGTTTGCAGCCTCGTACTGTATGAGAAGCTCGTTTACCTGGTCCGCCGGGGCGTAAAGGAGCACGATGCCCACTCCCTCGGCCGTGACCTTCTTGAGAGCGGCCTTCACATAGGCCACGTTGTTCTTTCCGAGCGCCACGTCAACGGTATCGATCATCCCGTTCTCCACGTAGTCGGAGAACTCATTGAAGGATACCTGCTGCTTTGCAGGCGACGAACCGAACAGAGATCCTCCGGAGGCGCTCACCATGAAAAGATATGCGCCGATGAGGATGGTGATATAGAATATAAGTGTTCCGAATCCTCTTTTTCTCAAAACTTTTCTCCCAATAAAGCAGTTGCCAATGCTACTGTAACACCGCCCGGCCACGTACCGTCACGGCCTGAGGCAACTTAATACAGAATTAATATTCAGGAATATATCTCCTTTTTCAGTATGCCGATGTACGGAAGATTGCGGTAGCGTTCATTGTAATCGAGTCCGTAACCGACGACGAATTCGTCGGGGCACACGAAGCCCACGTAGTCCGGTTCCACATGCTGGGTGCGGCCGTCCCTGCGGTCCTTGAGAAGCAGCGTGCAGATCTTTATGCTTCCTGCTCCCCTGTTCTCAAAGGTCTTCTTGAGATAG
>JAFWFF010000222.1 GCA_017515765.1 Bacillota bacterium
CCCGTATGATCTTTCCGCTTCCGCGAGATCGTGCTCACCGGGATCAATACCGCGCTTTACGGACGAGACGACCCGGAAGACAAGGGGAAGGGCTTCGCGAGGCTCCTTGACAGGATAGACGCTGTCCCGGGGGATTTCCGAGTCAGGCTCTCATCTCTGGAACCGACGGTGGTCTCGCCCTCACAGGTGGCGGACGTGCTGGACCACGAGAAGCTCTGCCATCATCTGCACCTTTCGATCCAGAGCGGGTCCGACCCGGTACTGAAGGCCATGAACAGGGGATATACGCGCGCCGAATACCTCGAGATCGTCGACCTGATCAGGAAGCGCGACCCGCATTTCGGGATCACGACGGACATCATCTGCGGATTCCCCGGGGAGACGGAGAAGGACGTTGAGGACACTCTGGCTTTGATCAAAGAGGCCGCGTTCGCCCGCGTCCACGTCTTCGGCTATTCGCGCCGCGACGGGACCAAAGCGGCAGCCATGCCGGGCCAGATACCTGCGGCCGTAAAAGCCGCGCGCGTCAAACTCGTCTCGGACGCTGCGGAGCTCGCCGCGCGCGATTTCATCGAGAGCTGCAGGGGGCTGGAGCAGATCGTGCTTCCGGAGCGCCTGACCGATGACGGCAGGTTCTATGAAGGTTACAGCGGCAATTATCTTATGACATATATCCACGCGGAGCGCTTTGATGAAGACCCCTGCGGAAGCTTTGTAAAGGCAAAACTTGACGGCCCGTTTATGGACGGTGTCCGCGGAATATGTTAAAATCTGTATGGGAAAGGAGGATGGACCAATGGCAGACTGCATTTTCTGCATGATCGCGAACCACGAGATCCCTTCGAACGTCTTATATGAGGATGACAAGCTCATCGCTTTCCACGACCTGTCTCCGCAGGCGCCCGTTCATTTTCTCGTGATACCCAAGAAGCACATCGAGTCCCTCGACGCGGTGACGCCGGAGGACGCTGAACTTCTGGGATACATCATGTGCAAGATCGGGGAGCTCGCCGCGAAGGCGGGCATCGAGAACGGCTACAGAGTCGTGAGCAACAACGGGGAGAACGCTTTCCAGACCGTGAAGCATCTGCACTTCCACGTGCTCGGAAACCGTCCGCTCCTGTGGCCACCCGGCTGATCCCGGGAGCAAAAAGCCCATTACGATGCGGGCAATAAACTATAGAACGTCAGAGGGTTATTTCCATAATGAGTGAAAAAGTCCGTCAGGAGAAGGCGCCGAACTTTGGAGAGGCTCTCGCCGTTCTCCTGATATGCGTGTTTATTCTTGTTGGCGGGATACTGATATTCAAACTGGACACCGCCATAGTTATTCTGCTTTCGACGATAGTCTTTACCGTTTTCGGAGTGCTGAAGGGGATCTCTTACAAGGAGATCCACAAGAGCATGATGAGCGGGATGTCGAGCGTGTCGGGCATACTCGTCATGCTGACCATGGTGGGAGCTCTCGTCGGAGCTATGATGGCAGCGGGGACGATCCCCTACATCATCTATATAGGTCTGAGATCGATAAGGCCATCGATATTCCTGCCGCTCACGGTGTTCTTCTGCTGTATCCTTTCTGCGTGCACCGGTTCCGCCATATCCGTGATGTTCACGCTCGGCGTGGCGTTCATGGGGATCGCGGAAGGAATGGGCGTGCCGGCTGCCATGACCGCGGGAGCTGTGCTATGCGGCGCGTACTTCGGCGACAAGCAGTCCCCGGTCTCCGCGTTTGCGGCCTTCGCCTCGGCCATAGCGCACGTGGATCATTCCAGGAACCTGAAGCATATGCTCTACACCACGATACCCGCCACCGTGGGATCGATGGTGCTGTTCTTCTTCCTGGGACTGAAATACGCGCGCATCGACATGTCGACCCAGCTCGTCACGTCGATAACCGACGGACTCGGCGACGCTTTCAGGCTATCGCCGATCTGCCTGATACCGCTCGCTGTCATGATAATCCTGATTGTCCTGAAGCTGCCTTCTGTCCCGGCTATAGCGCTCGGAGCGGTCACGGCTTCCGCGATAGCGGTCCTGTATCAGGGAGTGAGCTTCCACGACGCTATGGGGATCATGTTCAACGGCTACCGCACAGAGTCCACGATGGAGTTCATCGTGACGATGGCGAACCGCGGAGGCATGCTGTCCATGGCTCCGACGATAATATGCATAATGCTCGCGACCTGCATGGGCGGGGTCATCGGGCGGATCAACATCATGGAAGCGATAATGTCAAAATTCCACGCTCTGGTGTCCAACAGGAAGTCGCTCGTCCTGTCCACCGTATTCCTCGGTTTCGCTTCTCACTACGCGACCGCCCAGGTCATGCCCGCATGCATTTTGATCGCGAACGTGTTCGAGAAGTATTACGAGGAGCAGGGCCTGGACAAGACCATGATGGCCCGGGCGCTCTCGGACGGCACGCTGCTGTCGTGCCCGATAGTTCCCTGGGATCCCGACGGTATCTGCGCGAAGCTGGCCTTCGGAGTCAGCGCCCTGGCGTTCGCGCCGTTCTATCTGGTCATCTGGCTGTCGATGCTGATGGAAGTGATCTGCGTATTCACGGGCTTCGGCCTGAAGGAATACGACTATTCGAAGGACCCCGACGCCCAAGGGGCCTGATCAAAAAGTCAATTATTGAGATCAAAATATACGTCACAGGAGGATCAATATGCTGTTAGAGAACAAAGTTTGCATCGTAACAGGCTCCAGCAAAGGCATCGGCCTGGCGATCGCCGAGCGTTTTCTGAAGGAAGGCGCGACAGTGGTCGTGAACTCCCGCTCCGAGGAGCGTTCGGTGAAGACCTGCGAAGACCTCAAGGCCAAGGGCTATGACAAGGTCGACTACTACACCGCTGACATCTCTTCCAAGGAAGCCGACAGGAAGATGATCGAATACGTCGTCAGCAAATACGGCAGGCTCGACGTCATGGTGAACAACGCCGGCATCAACAAGATCGCTCCCTCCACCGAGCTGGAAGAGGCCGACTACAGAAGGGTGCTCGACACCAATCTCTTCGGCGTATTCTTCTGCTGCCAGGAGGCCGGAAAAGTCATGCTGGAGCAGAAGAGCGGCTCGATCATAAACATCTCCTCCGTATTCGGCCAGGAGACCGTAGGACAGAGAGCCGCGTACACGTCCTCCAAGGCGGCCGTGATAGGGCTCACCAAGGTCCTCGGCGTTGAATGGGCTTCCTCCGGAGTAAGGGTAAACTCGGTCGCCCCGGGATATATCGCGACTGACATGGGTATCGGCGACGGCGCTGTCAGCGGTTACGACGACTCGATGATCTGCCGCAGGACCCCGCTCGGAAGATACGGACGCGTCGAGGAGGTCGCGAGCATGGTGACCTATCTCGCTTCCGAAGAGGCGAGCTTCATCACCGGCATTACCTACAACGTCGACGGCGGATGGACCGCATACGGCGGGTGGTAAACAAAAAGAAAAGAGCGGCCCGCGCCGCTCTCAATCAGCTTAGTGGAGAAAGGCCAGGAAGATCAGCTCTGTCGCTGTGGCTTTTCCTGGCCATTTGCATTTTTTTGCGAAATGTCAATGACATTTTTCATTCTTGCCCGATGGCCGGGAGAATCTGCGCCGAAGCAGGCCCGATCAGTTGTTGTCGACCTTGGTTATGTCGCTGAAGCTGTCGTCCATGCCCCAGACGGTCGTGATCGGGCGGATCGTGGCAAAGGCCTCGGGGTCGACCTCGGCGATGAATTTTTTGATCTTGACGCTCTCGCCGGGGGTGCAGATGACGGAGACCATGCGGCGCTCTTCGTGGGTGTACTCGCCCCTGGAGACGTAGGAGGTCGCGGCCCTCCGGATGTCGTGCATTATGAAGTCCGCGATCTTCTCGGGCTCGCGGGAGATGATGTCGAACTGAACAAAGCGGCCGTTGGCGCCGAGCATCACCGCGGAGATTATCTTTGATGATACAAAGGCGGTGACTATCGCGTACATCGCAACGTTGGTGTTGAAGACGAAGGCCGAGATGCCGATTATTACGATATCGATGGCGAGCGAGATGTTGCCGACAGGGACGTGGTTCAGGAATTTGAATTTGATGATCCTTGCCACTGTGTCGATGCCGCCGGACGAATACCCGCCGATATACCCGATGCCGCCGGAGAGCCCGTAGAACACGCCGATTATTATCGCGGCGAGGAATGGGTCGGGCGAGTCGAGGAACACGTAGCCGCTGCGCTCGAAGAAGAAAAGCAGTATCGGATATACGAACGCGAGGGCGATTATGCGGCGGACTTCCTTCCAGCCCATGGTGATGAGCGCGAAGACCAGCACCACCATCTGAAGCGCGTAGTACAGGACTGAATAGCTTATCCCGGGAATGAAGTGGGTGAGGATCCTCACGATGCCGGGAAGGCCGCCCGAGGACATGCCGTTCGGGATCATGACGAATATCTGGACCGACGATCCGCAGAAGGCGGACGCCAGGATAATGATCGCGTTTTTCAGGAATATGCCTGCTTTGGTCTTCGGGATCTTGAACATGGTCTGAACGGTCCTCCGGGGATTTTTGGCGCGCGCGGCGCCTGATTTCAGTATATCAACGGCGCGGTCAAAGTCAATCGATTTGCGAAAGCTGGCGCGGGATGAGCAGATCCCGGAACTTGCTTAGCGGACTTCTGAAGTAGTATAATAAAACA
>JAFWFF010000223.1 GCA_017515765.1 Bacillota bacterium
CGCATCGCGATGGGCATGTTCACGCAGGTCGGACCGCTCCTGATCTACTTCGCGGGCGGCTATTGCATCATCAAAAACATCGATCCGGACCTTACGGTCGGCGTCATAACGGCGACCGTGGCCCTCATAAACAGGCTCTACAGGCCTATTGAATCCCTGATGAACATCTCGGTCGACTTCACCAGATCGCTGGCTTTGTTCACCCGTATCTTTGATTATTTTGACCGCGAGAACACCATAGTGTCTCCGGAGGACGGCAAGAAGCCCGACGTCGACAATAAGCCCATAACCTACGACCACGTAGCGTTCAGCTATAACCCGGAGAGTAAGATCCTGAAGGACGTGAACTTTGAGGTGCCGGGCGGAAGCATGTACGCGATCGTCGGACCCTCGGGCTCCGGAAAATCCACCGTCGTCAACCTCATCCCGAGGCTCTACGACGTGGATTCCGGAAGCGTCAGGATAGCCGGGGTCGACGTCAGGGACTTTGATCTCGAATACCTGAGGCAGTGCGTCGGCGTGGTGACCCAGGAGACCTATCTCTTTAACGGGACGATCCTGGAGAACCTTAGATACGCGAACGATGCAGCGACCATGGAGGAGATAGAGGAAGCCTGCAGGATAGCGAACATCCACGACTTCATCTCTTCCCAGCCAGAGGGCTATAACACGCAGGTCGGAAACCGCGGCCTCAAGCTCTCCGGCGGCGAGAAGCAAAGGATATCGCTCGCGCGCGTCATCCTGAAAGACCCGAAGATCCTGATCCTCGACGAGGCGACTTCCGCTCTCGACTCGATCTCCGAGAACTCCATCCAGGACGCGCTTGAGCGGATGATGGAGGGCAGGACCAGCATAGTCATCGCGCACAGACTTTCGACCATCCTGAAGGCTGACCGCATCCTCGTGGTCAAAGACGGTGTGATCGCGGAGCAGGGGACTCACGAGGAGCTCCTGGCTCTCGGCGGGACGTACAAGGAGCTCTACGAGACCCAGTTCCGCAAGGCCATAGAGAGCGAGAGCGCGAGGAATGAAGAGGAGGATTCGGACGGGGTCGACGTGGCTGCCCTTTCGACCGAATACACGGTAAGGCGCATCACCGAGGCGGACATCTCGCCCGTCTACAGGCTCGCGAAGACCAACGCGAAATACTATGAATACATGCACACCGTCCCGACGCGGGAGAGCCTGACCGAGATCATCTCCGAGCTCCCCGAGGGGTCGTCGATGAACCACAAGCATTTTGTCGGGTTCTACGACAGGGACGACGTTCTGGTCGCGGTCATGGACCTGATCACCGGCTATCCGGAGGCGGACGACGCGTTCATAGGCTGGCTGATGGTCGACGGACCGATGCAGGGCAAAGGCGTCGGCTCCGGCATCTTCGCCGACGTGCGCTCCGCGCTGAAGGCGGCGGGCTACGACTATGTGTCGCTCGGCTGCATCGAGGAGAACGCCGAGGCAATGAAGTTCTGGGAGGCCCAGGGCTTCAGGCCTACGGGCAGGAAGCAGGAGAACGAGGATTACACCGTGCTGGTGATGGCGAGGGACATCTGATGAAAGACGTTCAGAAACTTTTTGATGAATGCATGGCTGAGCTGCGGAGCATCGGCATCGTGCCCGACCCGATCAGAAGCGTAACCGTAAATACCCGCGCGACAAGACGGTGGGGCCAGGCTTCGAAGATCAAAGGCATGTGGGAGATCAGCATATCGGACCGGCTGCTCGCGGACGACCTTCCCGACAAGCCCGCGAAGAATGTTTTGATGCACGAGATCCTGCACTGCCGCTGGAACGGCGGGAGCCATATAGGCTACTGGAGCGTGCTTGCCGACAAGGTGAACAAAAAACTGGGCTACAGTATACACTCCCATGACAGCCGGGAGTCGCTGGGCCTTCCGCCTCTTAC
>JAFWFF010000224.1 GCA_017515765.1 Bacillota bacterium
AGTACCATTCCGCCCGCGAAGTAACCACCGTCTATCAGGTGGATCCGGAGGCCTTTGATCACCTCGCGGAGCTGGTGAAGAAATACGATCTCTACGCCGCGAGCAAAAGGCCAATGAGCGAGTTTCAGGCCCTCGACGCGGACACCACAAGGATAGCTTTCTCATACTCCAAAGGGTCTTTCGACATAAGTGAAGAACAGTCCCTGACCAAAAAGATGTCCGAAGGTTTCCGGGAGGTGCAGGCATATCTCGCGTCCCTGGCGAACGGGGAGGGCGTGACCACTGTGGAGCCGCAGACAGCCATGCTCTATCTGAAGAGCGGATACACGCTTCAGTTCATCGTGGAAGAGGAGTTCGACGGGCGGATGGACGAGATATTCATGGAGGACAGGGAGGTCTCAAGATATCAGGAGTCCGGGATCATCCTCTGCGAAGGGGAGAAGATCGACGTAGCCGGAGCAGCCCCGGTCGACAAGGCCGCGGCAGGTGCGATAGTCTACAACGCGGAGACCGGGAGCGTCATAATACTGTATAAGGACTGCGAGTTCGGGCAGGAGGTCTATCAAGTCGCGCAGATCGACGGATATATCTCGAGCGCGGCGCCCCTCATCGAAGAGATGGAGGGCCCATACAGGCTGCAGCTGAACTAGCGACCACATCGGAGAAGGCAAGATGGAATACCGGAAAACGATAAAACTGAAAGACGGACGTGATTGCGTCCTGAGAAACGGGACTGAGGCTGACGGCGAAGCCGCGCTCGCGAACTTCAAATTGACACATGAGCAGACGGACTATCTGCTCTCTTATCCGGACGAGAGCTCCATGACCGCTGAGCAGGAGGCGGCTTTCCTTAAGGCGAAGACCGAAAGCGGAAACGAGATCGAGATCATGGCCGAGGTCGGCGGAAAGACCGTGGGACTTGCCGGGATCTCGAGCCTCGGGAACCGCGAGAAAGTCAGGCACAGGGCTGATTTCGGGATCAGTGTTGACAAGGAGTACTGGGGTCTCGGCATCGGCCGGGCGCTGACCGATGCCTGCATAGAGTGCGCGAGGAAAGCCGGATACGTCCAGCTGGAGCTTACGGCTGTCGCCGAGAACGCACACGCGCTCGCGCTCTACAGGAGCGAGGGCTTTGTTGAATACGGCAGAAACCCTCTCGGGTTCCGCTCCCGCTATACCGGATGGCAGGAGATAGTGCATATGAGGCTGGAGCTGTAGGATGGACGGGAAACTGTTAAAAGACGCACTGATCAAATTCTTCGCGGGCCTGATCCTGGTCGGAGTCCTGGTCTTCCTGCCGGCGGGAACGTTTGCCTGGAGGAACGGCTGGATATTCATGGCCGTGCTCTTCATACCGATGTTCATCGCGGGGCTCGTGATGTACAGTAAAGCCCGGGACCTTCTGAGGAGCCGCCTGAAGGCGAAGGAGTCGCAGGACGAGCAGAAGAGCGTGATAAGGCTCAGCGGCCTCATGTTCATCGCGTCGTTCGTCGTCGCGGGACTGAATCACCGCTTCGGATGGATCAGAATGCCCGGGTGGATAGAGGTGCTCGGGATCATAGTGTTCCTGCTTTCCTACGCGATGTTCGGCGAGGTCCTGAGGGAGAACGAATACCTCTCCAGGACCATCGAGGTGAGGGAAGGCCAGAAAGTGGTGGACACCGGGCTCTACGGCGTGGTACGCCACCCGATGTACTCCGCGACGGTGCTCTTGTTCCTGAGCATGCCTTTGATCCTCGGGAGCCCGGTATCTTTTTTGATCATGCTGCTGTATATACCTTTGATCGCGAGGCGCATCAAAAACGAGG
>JAFWFF010000225.1 GCA_017515765.1 Bacillota bacterium
CCTTGCTATGCTGTAAATGGGCGATCGCCACTATAGAATTATTATATGATTTTTCGGCTTTGTTGGCAAGTGCTATTCCGTGACCACACCTTCCTTAAGCCACCTGTCTACAGTCTCCTCGTCTATGATCGGGATGTCAAGCTCGCGGGCTTTTTTGTTCTTGCCGGATGTCGAAGTGATGTCGTTGTTGATCAGATAGGTGGTCCTGGCGCTGACGGAGCCTGCGACTTTTCCGCCCGCCTCTTCGATCAAAGCCTTCAGCTCGTCGCGGTTCGCGTGGTTGTTTAGGCCGCCGGTGATGACGAAGGTCATGCCCTCGAACAAAGTGCCTGCGGAGGTGAACGTCTCATCCAGCTTCAGCACGTCTGTGAGGTCTTTGACTATCCTGCGGTTCGCTTCATCGGCGAAAAACTTCGTATAGCTCTCGGCCATGATGCCGCCGATGCCCTCGATCTCCATCAGTTCTTCTTTGGTGAGCCTCTCCATCGCCTCCCAGCTGTTCCTGCAGTGTTTGGCTATGAGCTTTGCGTTCGCGGTCCCGATCCCGGGAATGCCGAGGGCGAGGAGCAGGCGGTCGGGTGTGGTCTCTGACGCATTCCTGCATGCAGCGAGGAGGTTCTCGTAGGACTTTTCACCAAAGCCCTCCATCCCGACGATCACATCGCGGTGCTCCTCCAGTTTGAAGAGGTCTGCGGGCTCTTTGATGATGCCGCGGGCTATGAATTTCTCTATCGTCATCTCCGAGAGACCGTCGATGTTCATGGCCTCGCGCGACACGAAGAGAGTGAATTTCTTGATCTGTTTGGCGAGGCAGTCCGGGTTCGGGCAGACCAGGGTCCTGACGCCGTTCTCGTCTTTGATCAGAGTCCCGCTTCCGCAGACCGGGCAGGCCGCGGGAGGCGTCTCGGGGCCGCTCATCGTCAGGTTGTCGAGGACCTGCGGGATTATCATATTGGCCTTGTACACCCTGATCGTGTCGCCTATCCCGAGCTTCAGCTCCTCCATGATGCTGACGTTGTGGAGCGACGCGCGGGAGACGGTGGTGCCTTCCAGTTCCACGGGATCAAATATCGCGACCGGGTTGATGAGGCCGGTCCTCGAAGCGCTCCACTCTATCTCCCTGAGGGCGGTCTCCGCGAGCTGGTCGCGCCATTTGAACGCTATCGAATCGCGCGGGAATTTGGCAGTAGTCCCGAGAGTGGCGCTGTAGACCGCGTCGTCCAGTGTGAGCACCAGGCCGTCCGAAGGAAGCGGGTTATCGGCTATCCGGCTCTCGAAATCATCCACCGCAGCCACCACCGTGCCGGCTGTTACGATGCGGTATCCGACCACGGCGAATCCGAGCCCCGCGAGCCATTTGAATCCTTCCTCGCGGCTCCTCAGCACCTCCTCCGGAGCGCCGTCCGCGGACACCAGGGCAAAGGCGTGAAACTGCACGTTCCGCTTCGCGGTGACCGATGAGTCGAGCTGCCTGACAGAGCCGGCGCAGAGGTTCCTGGGGTTCTTGTACGGCTGCTCTCCCTCCGGAAGCGCGTCGTTTATCTCCTCAAAATCCGCGTATGAGATGACCGCTTCTCCCCTTATCACGAGCTCGCCCGGGAAGGCGATCCTGAGTGGGAGATTAATGAAAGTCGAAGCGTTTCCGGTTATGACCTCGCCGACCTCGCCGTTCCCGCGGGTCACGGCCTTGGCGAGCTTCCCGTCCTTATTGTCAGGACGACGGTCAGGCCGTCCATCTTCCATGAGAGCAGGCCCTTCTGGTCGCCGAGCCAGCCGGGAAGCGACTCGCGGTCCTTGGTCTTATCCAGCGAGAGCATCCGGGAAGGGTGCCGCTCTTTGGGGAGCTCCGAAACGACCTCGTAGCCCACCTTCTGCGTCGGGCTTCCGGCGAGAACAATGCCGCTCTGCTTCTCCAGCTCGACCAGCTCGTCGTAGAGCATATCGTATTCGAGGTTGGTCATTATCTCTTCATCCTGCGCGTAGTATGCCTTGCCGGCGCGGTTCAGGATGTCGATCTTCTCTTTCATCAAAGTGATGATGTCGCTCATAAATGTCCCCTGCCCTTTCAGATCTTTTTGACCGGGGCGATGCCCCTGGCGAGCTTCTTTGTCGATCCGTCATCAAAAGTCACGGTGATCGCGTTCCCGCGCACCTCAGTGACCGTCCCGGCGCCGAACTTGGCGTGCGATACACGGTCGCCCGGCGCGAAGTCCGCGTCTCCGGCGGACGCAGCCCTCCTGGTCTCCATCTTTGAGTATTTCAGTGCGTCATAGGGCTTGTAGCCCGCCATTTCCGGCCTGCTGTACCCGTCGGAGCTTCCGGTCGGAACGCCCGGTCCGGGGTAGCCGTCCGTGAACCTCCTCCTGGAGTTCCGGTCGAATACCGAGTCTCCGGTAAGGAGTTTCTTGTCTACCTCCCTCAGGAACTGGGACTCCCTGGTATAGTCGGTCCTGCCGTAGAGAGTCCTTACTGCCGCTCCGGTCAGGAAGAGCCGCTCCTTCGCCCGCGTCATTCCGACGTAGCAGAGCCTGCGCTCCTCCTCCATGCCCTCCTGGGAATCAAAGCTCCTGTGCCCGGGGAAGAGCCCGTCTTCCATTCCGGGAATGAAGACCACAGGGAACTCGAGGCCCTTGGCGCTGTGTATGGTCATCATGACCACCGCGTCCTGGGTCTCGTCGTGATTATCTATCTCCGACATCAAAGCCAGCTTCTCCATGAAGCCGTCAATGGTCGGACCTGCTGCCGCCGCGGCTTCACGGGCAGCTTCCCCGGCGTCTCCGGCTTCCCTGTCTTCAGCCTCAGCTTCCTCCCTGAAGCGCCCGGCCTCGGCTTCTGCCTCATAATCGTTTATTACCGATTTAAATTCCATGAGGTTCTCGATGCGGCCTTCGGACTCGACGGTGTTCTCGTCCTCCAGCGCTTTGAGATATCCGGTCTTTACGAGGAGCTGGTCATATACGTCGGACACCCTCAGGCTGTCCCGCTCTTCACGCAGCACGGTCAAAAGCTCCACGAGGTCGCGCACCGCCTCATACGCGCGGCCGGGCAGCGTCGAGAGCACTTCCTCGTCCCTGAGGGATTCCAGGATGCTCTCCCCCCTCACGTTCGCGAAAGCCGCAAGCTTCTCCAGGGTCTTGTCGCCGATCCCGCGCTTCGGTTCGTTTATGATCCTGCGTAGAGACAGCTCGTCCTTCGGGTTCACTATGAGGCGCATGTACGCCATCATGTCCTTTATCTCTTTGCGGTCGTAGTATCTCAGGCCTGAGAGCACCCTGTAGGGGATCCCCCGGTTGGTGAATATGTCCTCGAACTGCCTGGACTGGGCGTTCGTCCGGTAGAGTATCGCAAAATCGCTGTACTTGAGATCCGGGTCGCCTCTCCTGAGCATGCTTATCTCGCTCGCCGTGAACGCGGCCTCGTCCTTCTCCGTATCCGCCCTGTGATAGGTAATCTTCTCGCCTGCTTCCTTCTCTGTCCAAAGCCTTTTGCTCTTGCGGCCGCGGTTGTTCTCTATGACCGAATGCGCAGCGGCAAGGATATTGCCCTTGGAGCGGTAGTTTTGCTCGAGCTTGATGACGCGCGCCTCCGGGAAATCCTTCTCGAAGTCCAGGATGTTCCTGATATCCGCGCCTCTCCACTCGTAAATGCACTGGTCGTCGTCGCCGACCACGCAGATGTTCTTATGCCTCTCTGCGAGCATCCTGACCAGCTCGTACTGCACGTGGTTGGTGTCCTGGTACTCGTCTACCATCACGTAGCGGAAGCGGTTCTGATACTTCATCAAAGTCCGTTCGTCGCTCTTAAACAGCCTCACCGTGTTCACCAGCAGGTCGTCAAAGTCCATCGCGTCGTTCTCGTGAAGCTTCCGCTCGTACTCCTTATATACGAGGACCGGGACCCTGCTCGCGATGTCGTTCCCCTCGTGCTGCTCAAACTGCTCCGCGGTTATCCCCTTCTCCTTCTTGTCGCTTATGATGCTGAGAAGATACGGGACCTTGTAAGCCTTGGGGTCGATGTTGTTCTCTTTGATGATGTTCTTTATGACGGTCTTCTGGTCGGTCGCGTCATAGATCACGAAGTCCCTGCCGTAGCCGAGCATGTCCGCGTCGCGCCTCAGGATGCGCACGCACATGGCATGGAAGGTCATGATCCACATGCCCCTCGTGTCCCCGATCAAAGCCTCCACGCGGTCTCTCATCTCGCCCGCGGCCTTGTTGGTGAAGGTCACCGCGAGGATATTGTACGGGTCGACTCCCTGTTCCACGAGGTACGCGATCCTGTGGGTCATCGTGCTCGTCTTTCCCGATCCGGCTCCCGCCAGTATCAGCAGCGGCCCTTCGGTATGTTTTACAGCTTCGCGCTGTTTGTCGTTAAGATAGCTGAGATCCATTAAGACTTCCTCTCTGTTTATTACGGCGGGCTTAAGGCCCGCCTTACACTTCTATTTTATCACAGGGCAGGGGGTAAAAAAAGGCTCAGCAGAAATGGGAAACGCACAAGAGGCAATTATCTGCCTCCTTCGCTGCTGCCTGGCCCGGGCTTTTATTCGGAACGCGATCAAAAGCGGCTCCGCCGCCAAAAAAAGCGTTATTTTAAGCCGCCGCCGCCAAAAACGCGCTGCTTTCGTCACTTTTTTATTCGAAAAACCGTCATTTCTCGCCAGGCCGCCAAGAAAAGCGTTATTTTAAGCCCCCGCCGCCAAAATCGCAGTTTTTTTTCATTCCTCCGATTGACTGCCGGCCCGGTGATATATATAATTTAAGTGTAGCTAAATAAGGTCTTATGTTCCCGCCCGTCAGGGAGGGCTAAGAGGGAAACAGGTCCGATGCCTGTGCGGTCCCGCCACTGTAGTTGATCTGCCAAGCTCATCATATGTCCACTGAGAGATCGGGAAGGACGAGCAGCGGCCATAGATCATGAGCCAGGATACCTGCATAAGATCCTTCCTTTCCGGCGGTGAACCGGATCAGGGAAGAAACAAGACAGCAAATACGGGCTGTGGCGGTTGCCACGGCTTATATAGTTTGTGGAACCGGGCTTTTCATTCTTTTTCATAAGGCGCGGAAGAGCGGGCATCGTCAGCCCGCTCTTCCGTTTTTTGCCTTTGATAAACAAAAGACCCCTCCCGCATGGAAAGGGGTCCGATGTTTTTGATAAAGACTGGACTAGACCAGCTCCAGGAACACGACCTCTGCCGCGTCGCCTCTCCTGGGTCCAAGCTTCAGGATCCTGGTATATCCGCCGTGTCTCTCCTCATACTTGGGAGCGATCTCGTCAAAGAGCTTCGCGACTACGTCCTCATCAAAGATGACTTCGCTTGCGAGTCTCCTGTTCTTGACAGCGGTATCCTTCGTTGTATTCTTGGCCAGAGTGATGAGCTTCTCGGCTTCTCTTCCGGCTTCCTTCGCTCTGAACTCGGTGGTCTGGATCCTTCCCTCTCTGAGGAGGTCGGTTACCAGATTTCTGAGCATGGATTTGCGGTGAGCGGTGGGCCTGCCCAATTTTCTGTATCCGGGCATATCCGTTTCTCCTTTCTAACTTACGTGCAGGTGCTTTCCGGGCTTACTCGTCGGCGTGCTTTCTGAGGGAGAGGCCAAGCTCCGCGAGCTTTGCCTTCACTTCATCAAGCGACTTTTTGCCCAGGTTTCTGACCTTCATCATTTCTTCTTCGGTCTTCCCCGTGAGTTCCTCCACCGTGTTGATGGCGGCTCTCTTCAGGCAGTTGTAGGAGCGGACGGAGAGTTCCAGCTCTTCGATGGTCATCTCCAAAGTCTTTTCCTTCTGATCCTCTTCCTTCTCGACAAGGATCTCCAGCTCGCTGGTGGCCTCGTCAAGTCTGATGAACTGGTTCAGATGCTCCTGCATTATCTTGGCACCGATGGATACGGCTTCCTCGGGTGAGATGGAGCCGTCGGTCCAGATCTCGAGTGTCAGCTTGTCAAAGTCTGTCACCTGGCCGACACGGGTATCCTCTACCGTGTAGTTCACCCGGCGTACCGGAGTGAAGATGGAGTCGACGGGGATCACGGAAATGGGTGTGCTCTCCGTCTTGTTCATCTCGGCGGGAACGTATCCCATTCCCCTTCCGATGTTGATCTCCATGACCAGCGTGGCGTTTTCCTCAAGGGTCGCGATGTGAAGATCCGGATTGTAGATCTTCAGCTCGGAGTCGCCGATGATATCGGCCGCGGTGACTTCCTTGGGTCCCACAGCATTGATGATCACGCGCTTCTCCTCCTCGCTGTCCAGCCTGATGGCCAGTCTCTTGAGGTTGAGGATTATCTCTGTGACGTCTTCCTTAACTCCCGGGATAGTGGAGAACTCATGGAGTATCCCGTCTATCTTGATGGAAGTTACTGCCGCACCCGGTACTGACGAAAGGAGTATGCGGCGAAGGCAGTTGCCAAGCGTTGTTCCGTATCCTCCCTGCAGAGGTTCCACGACGAATTTGCCGTATGTTCCGTCTGCGCTGATGGTCTTGGTTATGGTCGGCTTTTCTATTTCTATCATGGAAAACCCCCTATTACTACTTGGAGTACAATTCGACGATAAGACGCACTTCGATCGGCGTATCGATCTGCTCCCTGGTGGGATCAGCCATTACTGTACCTTCAAGTTTTTCTCTGTCAACAGACAGCCAGCCGGGTACTCCGACCTGCATCTCTTTGATCTCCTTGAATTTCGGAGAGCTCTGGCTCTTGGCCTTTACCTTGATGACGTCGCCGGGCTTTACCTGGTAGGAAGGAATGTTTACCTTCTTGCCGTTTACGGTGAAGTGGCTGTGCACCACGAGCTGACGGGCTTCGCGCCTGGTCATGGCAAGACCCATTCTGTATACTACGTTGTCCAGTCTCTCTTCGAGCATCACGAGAAGGTTCTCACCGGTGATACCCTTCTTCTTTTCTGCCTTCTCAAAGGTATTTCTGAACTGTTTCTCCTGCACTCCGTAGATGAATTTGGCTCTCTGCTTTTCTCTGAGCTGGAGGCCGTACTCGCTCATCTTGCGGAAGCTCTGTTTGGGCTTTCTCTTGGATTCTTTATATATGCCCATATGGCTGGGGTCTATCTGGAGGGATCTGCATCTCTTCAGGACCGGATCTCTGTTTACTGCCATTATCGATTCCTCCTTTCAATTACACTCTTCTTCTCTTCGGCGGTCTGCATCCGTTGTGGGGGATGGGCGTGATGTCTTTGATCATCGTGATCTCGAGGCCTGCTGCCTGGAGAGCTCTGATCGCGGCTTCACGGCCTGCTCCCGGACCCTTGACGTAGACTTCTACAGTCTTGAGTCCATGCTCCATAGCAGCCTTGGTGGCTACTTCCGCAGCGTTCTGAGCGGCAAAGGGGGTCGACTTACGGGATCCTCTGAATCCCAGGGAACCGGCGCTTGACCATGAAAGCGCGTTTCCTTCCATATCGGTCAGTGTGACCAGAGTGTTGTTGAAGGTGGACTGGATATGGGCCTGACCTTTCTCAACGTTCTTGCGGTCTTTTCTTCTCTTTCTTACGACTTTCTTTACTTGCTTAGCCATTCTATCCTACCTCCTTCCTATTTTTTCTTACGGCCGACCGTGCGCTTGGGTCCCTTGCGGGTACGGGCGTTCGTCTTGGTGTTCTGTCCTCTAACGGGCAGATTTCTTCTGTGGCGGATGCCTCTGTAGGAACCGATCTCCATGAGCCTCTTGATGTTCATGTTGACCTCTCTCCTCAGATCACCTTCTACGGAATATTCGTTGTCGATGATCTTCCTGATGCGTCCGGCCTCTTCTTCGGTCAGATCCTTCACCCTCGTGTTGGGATCGACTCCGGCCTTTTCCAGAATGATGGCGGCCGTCGGTCTGCCTATTCCGTAGATATAGGTGAGACCGATCTCTACTCTTTTTTCTCTTGGTAAGTCTACACCGGCTATACGAGCCATACTTTCCTCCTTCTCCTATCTTCCGTCACCTTCCGGGAGTGATATAGACAGGAACATTCTAAAAACAAATTCTGACGAGTCCGGGTCCCCGGTATTACCCGGCCCTGTTTGTTGACTTTATCAGCCCTGTCTCTGCTTATGCTTGGGGTTCTCGCAGATGACCATTACGCGGCCGTTTCGTTTGATGTCCTTGCACTTTTCGCAGATCGGCTTAACTGATGCTCTGACTTTCATTTTGTCCTCCTATCATTTGTCGCGCCATATGATACGACCGCGGGTCAGGTCGTAGGGTGAAAGTTCCACCTTTACCTTGTCTCCGGGGAGGATGCGGATGTAGTTCATCCTGATCTTTCCCGAAATGTGGGCCAGCACCTCGAATCCGTTCTCGAGCCTGACCTTGAACATAGCGTTCGGCTGCGCATCCACAACGGTGCCTATCGCTTCTATGGTGTCTTTTTTCGCCATATATTACGCACCTCTCATTCCACCAGCGTGAGTATCTCGGGATCTCCGTCGGTTATCACCACTGTGTTTTCGTAGTGGGCCGCGTATTTTCCGTCGATCGTGACCGCTGTCCAGTTGTTGAGCAAAGTTTCGATCTCGTAATCCCCGACAGCTATCATCGGTTCGATCGCCAGCGTCATACCAGGTACGAGTCTGGGACCCCTCCCGGCTCTTCCGTAGTTCGGCACCTGCGGGTCTTCGTGAAGCTCACGTCCGACCCCGTGCCCTACGAAATCCCTGATCACCGAGAATCCCGCGGCTTCCGCGGTCTCCTGTACGGCGTGGGAAATGTCCGAGAGGCGGTATCCCTTTCTGGCGTATTCGATCCCGGCAAAGAAGCTCGCCCTGGTGACTTCTATGAGTCTTGCGGCTTCTTCGGATATCTTCCCGACCGGATAGGTGCGGGCGGCGTCGCTGGTATAGCCTTTGTATGTGGCCCCGACGTCGACGCTCACGATGTCCCCTTCAAAGAGGATCCGCTTGCTGTCCGGTATACCGTGGACTACTTCGTCATTCACCGACACGCAGACGTTGCCGGGAAACCCGCCGTAGTCCTTGAATGTCGGTATCATGCCGTGCGCTTTGATGTAGTCTGCGCAGTAGGTGTCGATATCCATCGTGGACATGCCGGGCTTTATCACTCCGGCAAGTTCATTGAGGAGTTCCCCCGTTACCCTGCAGGGTACCCTCATGATATCGATCTCCTCCCTGGATTTGATGATTATCATGTCTTTCACCCAAGGACGTTTTCTATCTGCGCGAACACTTCTTCAGGCGATACGGCTCCGTCTATGATCGAGAGCCTGTCGGTCGCCATATAGAAGAATTCGAGCGGCTGCGTCTGATCCTTGTAGACCTGGATACGGTTCCTTACGGTTTCTTCCGTATCGTCCGGCCTCTGGATCAGTTCTCCGCCGCAGTTGTCGCAAATGCCTTCCTGCTTCGGCGGAACGTTTACCACGTGGAAGCTTGCTCCGCATTTGCTGCAGACCCTGCGGCCGGTAAGGCGGCTCATCAGTTCTTCGTCCGCAACGCGGATGTTCAGCACGGTGGTAAGCTTGAGGCCCTGCTCTCCGAGGAATTCGTCGAGCACAGCCGCCTGATACGTGTTCCTGGGGAAGCCGTCGAGCATGAAGCCTTCCCTGCAGTCATCCTGCATGAGTCTCGCCTTGACTATCTCGCAAGTCAGGGAGTCCGGTACCAGCTCGCCTTTGTTGGTGTATTCGACAGCTTTCTTCCCAAGTTCGGTCTGTCTTTTGATGTTGTCTCTGAAAATGTCGCCGGTGGAAATGTGCGGTACTCCGTACTTCTCCACTATGCGGGACGCCTGTGTGCCCTTTCCGGCACCCGGAGGCCCCAGTAAGATCGTTCTAAGCATATTGCACTCTCCCTTACTGTCTCTTCAGGCAACTACCTGAGGAATCCTCTGTAGTTTCTCATTACCATCTGGTTCTCGATCTGCTTCATCATGTCGATGGCTACGCCGATGACGATGAGGAGCGAGGTTCCTCCGAACCTGATGTTCATTCCCGTGAATTGGCTGATCAAAGTCGGCAGTGTCGCTATCGCGGCCAGGAATATCGCACCTACGATCGAGATCCTGCTCATTACCTTGGAAAGGTACTCAACGGTGGGTCTTCCGGGTCTTGTTCCGGGGATGAATCCGCCGTTGGACTTCATGTTATGCGCGATCTCCACCGGGTTGAAGGTGATGGTCGTGTAGAAGTAGTTGAACACGATGATCAGTATGATGTTCAGTATCGCGTATACCCATACACCCGGGTTTCCGTAGGGCGAGAGCCATTTGTTCACGAAGGACGTGAATCCGGCGTCTTCCCTGAGGAAGTAGGTTATGGTCAGCGGGAACTGCAGCAGCGAGAGGGCGAAGATCACGGGGATAACGCCCGCCTGGTTGACCTTGAGAGGAATATGTGTGGACTGTCCGCCGTACATCTTGCGGCCGACGACTCTCTTGGCATACTGCACCGGTATCTTGCGGGTGCCCTGCTGGATCAGGATGACTCCGACCACCACGACGAGCGCGAAGAGTATGAAGAGCAGTATCGACAGGAAGGAGATCGCTCCGTCCTGGTACTGGGCCCATATCCTGCGGATGTCGGTCGGCATGCGGGAGATGATTCCCGCGAAGATCAGCACGGATATTCCGTTTCCGATACCGTATTCGTTTATCTGCTCACCGAGCCACATCAGGAACGCAGTACCTGCTGTGAGCACCAGGATGATCACGACGAAGCTGAACCATGTCTGATCCACGATGGCTCTTCTGAAGAGTCCCACCGAGAGGCCGAGGGCCTGGATCACTGCGAGGCCGACGGTCATGTATCTGGTTATCTGAGCCATCTTGCGGCGGCCGTCCGCTCCTTCCTTGGCCAGCCTCTCGAAATACGGGAAGGCTACGGTCAGGAGCTGGATGATGATGGACGCCGTTACGTAAGGCGTGATGGACAGGGCGAATATGGTGAAGTTGCTGAACGATCCGCCGGAGAACAGGTCGAACAGATCAAAGAGTCCGTTCTCGCCTGTAAACATGGCGGCAAGCGTTTCCCTGTTTATTCCGGGCACCGGGATGCAGGAACCGACGCGGAAGATCACCAGCATGAGCAGGGTGAACAGTATTTTGCGCCTCATTTCCGGGATCTTGAATGCCTGGACCACAGTTTTGAGTATATCCATTAGATCACCTCTGCCTTTCCTCCGGCAGCGTTTATCTTTTCAGCAGCAGTTTTGGTGAACTTCTGGGCCTTGACAGTTATGGCCTTATCGAGCTCGCCGTCGCCGAGGATCTTGATGCCGTCTAAAACTTTCTTGACAAGTCCCACCTCTCTCAGCAGTTCGGGAGTCACTTCTGTTCCGGCCTCGAACGCGTTGAGATCGCCAACGTTCACCGTTGCGTATTCAGTAGCCCACTTATTGTTGAAGCCTCTCTTCGGGAGACGTCTGTAAAGGGGCATCTGTCCGCCTTCGAATCCGAGCCTTACGCCGCCGCCGCTTCTGGAGTTCTGTCCGTTCATTCCGCGGCCGCCCGTCTTACCCTGACCGGTAGCGGTACCTCTGCCTCTTCTCTTGCGGTTCTTTGTGGAACCTGCGGGCGCATTCAGTTCATGAAGTTTCATCTCGTGTCACCTCCGATCCTACAGCTCTTCCACGGTGACCAGATGGTCGACCTTGGCCACCGCACCGCGGTTCTGCGGAGTATCGGCGAGCTCTACCGAATGATGAAGTTTTCTGAGTCCAAGAGCCTTTACGACCGCTCTCTGCTTGGGGGTCGCTCCGATGGTGCTCTTGGTCAAAGTTACCTTGATTGTCTTTGCCATTGATCGCACCTCCTAACCCAGGATCTCTTCGGGCTTTTTGCCCCTGAGTTTCGCCACCTTCTCGACGGTCATCAGCTGCTTGAGAGCCTCCATGGTCGCGAGGGCCATGTTTCCGGTGTTGTTGGATCCGAGGGACTTGGCCCTTACGTCTTCAACACCTGCGGCCTCCAGCACCATACGGACGGATGATCCCGCGATGACTCCGGTACCGGGAGCGGCGGGCATGATCAGTACGCGGCCTGCGCCGTAGATGCCCGTGGCCCTGTGCGGTATCGTGGTTCCGACGGTGGGAACAAATATAAGCTTTTTCTTGGCATCTTCAGTAGCTTTTCTTACGGCTTCCGGAATCTCCTGTGCCTTGCCGAGTCCGACGCCTACGTGGCCGGCGTGGTCGCCCACCACTACGGTGACGCTGAATCTCATGTTCCGGCCGCCTTTGACCGTCTTAGCAACACGCCTGATGCTGGCGATGTTTTCGGTCAATTCCAGCTTGGATGCATCTATAGTATTACGCATTATCGTCCTCCTGTTAGAATTTCAATCCGCCTTCGCGAGCGCCGTCTGCCAGTTCCTTGACTCTTCCGTGATAAAGGAATCCGCCTCTGTCAAAGCATACAGTCTCGATTCCCTTCTCAAGAGCCTTCTTTGCGATGCTCTCGCCGACCTTCTTCGCTGCTTCCTTGTTTCCGCCGTACTCGAGTCCCAGATCCTTGTCCAGGGAAGAAGCGGCACACAGCGTGGTCTTGTTCACGTCATCGATGATCTGGCAAGAGATGTTCTTGTTGGATCTGTAGACGCAGAGCCTCGGTCTTTCAGGAGTACCGTTCAGATTGTTTCTGACGCGCGAATGTCTCTTGACGCGTCTATCATTTCTGCTCAGTTTTGCCATTTAACTTACGCTCCTTTCCTACTTGCCGGTCTTGCCTTCTTTGCGACGGATGACTTCGTTGTCATAGCGGATACCTTTGCCCTTGTAGGGTTCCGGCGCTCTCCATGCTCTGATGTTTGCCGCATAGTTGCCGACGAGATTCTTATCGATGCCCTTTACCAGGATGGTCGTTGCATCGGGAGCTTCGGTCTTGATGCCCTCGGGGTCATCCATGATGACGGGGTGGGAATATCCAAGGCTCATAACGAGCTGATTGCCCTTCTTCTCAGCCTTGTATCCGACGCCGGTCATGACCAGTTTCTTGGTGAAGCCCTTGGAAACGCCCTCTACCATGTTGTGTACGAGCGCTCTGGCCAGTCCGTGCTGCTCTCTCTCGGCTCTGTCGTCCCCGCCTCTTGTGAAGACCAGTTCGTTATCCTTGACTTCCATCTTGATCAGCTTACTGACCGGCTGTGAAAGCTCACCGAGAGGACCCTTTACGGTTATTACGTTGTCGTCGCTTATCTTCACCTCTACGCCGGAAGGGATCTCGACAGGCTTTTTACCTATTCTTGACATATCTCTACCTCCTACCAGACATAACAGATGACTTCGCCGCCGACACCCAGTTTGCGGGCTTCTTTGTCGCTCACGATCCCCTTGGAAGTGGAGATGATCGCGATGCCGAGGCCGCCCAGTACGCTGGGAACGTCGCTGGCCTTGGCATAGACCTTAAGGCCGGGCTTGGAGATCTTCTTGATTCCGTTTATAACTTTTTCTTTGCCGGGGCCGTATTTCAGTTCGACTTTGATCACGCCCTGCTTGCCGTCTTCGATGACTTCGAAAGCGGTGATGAAGCCTTCGTCAAGAAGGATCTGGGCAATAGCCTTCTTCATCTTGGAAGCGGGGATCTCAACACTCTCATGACCTACGGAGTTGGCATTTCTGATTCTTGTAAGCATATCCGCAATGGGATCTGTCATAGTCATATCGTTTGCTCTCCCTTCTTGCGCGGTTTCCCTCCCGGGACCTGCGCAAAGTTGTTTTAACTAATTACCAGCTGGCCTTCTTTACACCCGGGATCTCGCCCTTATAAGCGAGCTCACGGAAGCAGATCCTGCAGATGCCGTACTTCTTCAGCACGGAGTGCGGTCTTCCGCAGATCCTGCATCTCGTATAAGCCCTGGTGGAATATTTCGGCTTTCTCTGCTGTTTGATCTTAAGAGACGTTTTAGCCATGTCTTCCTCCTATTTCTCAAACGGCATTCCGAGGAGCTCGAGCAGAGCCTGAGCTTCTTCGTCAGTCTTAGCCGTTGTGGTGAATACGATGTTCATTCCTTTGATCGTCTCAACGTCGTCGTAGTTGATCTCCGGGAAGATGAGCTGTTCCTTGATGCCCATGGAATAGTTTCCGCGGCCGTCGAAGGAGTTTCTGCTCACGCCCTTGAAGTCCCTTACTCTCGGAAGAGCGATGTTGAAGAACTTGTCAGCGAAAAAGTACATGTTGTCGCCTCTGAGAGTGACCTTGGCGCCTACGGGCATGCCCTGGCGGACTTTGAAGTTCGCGATGGACTTGCGGGCTTTGGTCACTACCGGCTTCTGACCGCTGATCAGGGAAAGCTCCTGAACTGCAGATTCCATGATCTTGGCGTTCTCTTTGGCTTCGCCGAGACCCATGTTGATGGTGATCTTCACGAGCTTGGGTACTTCGTTAACGTTCGCGTAGTTGAACTTTTCCTTCATTGCCGGGAAGACTTCATTCTTATATGTTTCTCTAAGTCTTGCTGTCAAAATGCTCTCCTCCTTTCTCAGTCGATCTTGGATCCGGTCTTGCGATTGACTCTGACCTTATCCTTGCCAGTGCCTTCGAAACCGATCTTGACCGGCTTCTTGGCCTTGGTGTCATAAAGCATTACGTTCGAGGCGTCGATGGGGCCTTCGATGTGCCTGATCTCAGCCTGAGCCGTTCTGGTCTGTTTCTGGTGCTTTGTCTGCACGTTCACGCCCTCGACGATGACGCGGTTCTCCTTCGGATAGGCCCTGAGGACCTTGCCCGTGGCTCCCTTGTCCTTGCCGGAGATGACGATTACGGTATCACCTGTCTTAATACGCATTGGGTGCACCTCCTATAACACTTCCGGTGCCAAAGACACGATCTTCATGAACCCGCGTTCTCTGAGTTCTCTGGCCACAGGCCCGAAGATACGGGTCCCGACCGGGGTCTTGTCTTCTTTATCTTTGATGATGACCGCAGCGTTCTGATCAAATTTCACATAGCTGCCGTCAGCTCTTCTCGCACCCTTTTTGGTTCTAACTACTACTGCTTTGACGACGTCGCCCTTCTTTACCAGGCCGCCGGGGGTGGCGTCCTTTACGGCGCAGACGATCACGTCGCCGATGTTGGCATACTGACGGCTGGTTCCGCCCAGTATCCTGATGCAAAGGAGTTCCTTAGCACCAGAATTGTCAGCCACCTTAAGTCTTGTTTCGGTCTGTATCATGCCGGTGCCTCCTTATTTAGCCTTCTCGACCACTTCGACGAGTCTCCAGCGTTTGTCCCTGGACAGGGGTCTCGTCTCCATGATCCTGATCTTATCGCCTACTCCGCACTCATTGTTCTCATCGTGAACTTTGAGCTTTTTGGTCCTCTTCACTGCCTTGCCGTAAAGGGAATGTCTTACGAAGTCCTCGATCGCAACGACCACGGTCTTGTCCATCTTGTCGCTCACGACGATGCCGACCTTGGTTTTTCTTCTGTTTCTATCGTTTGCCATTTCGGTGCTCCTCCTTTCCCTTACGCGTTGGTCTTAGCCATCTCTTTTTCACGGATGATGGTCTTGACCCTGGCTATATCTCTCTTGACCTCTCTCATCTTCACGGGATTCTCCAGCTGTCCGGTGACGTGCTGAAATCTCAGATTGAAGAGTTCCTGTTTTTTCTGGTCGAACTCGTGAGCGAGTTCAACGTCGGTCATTTCTCTTATCTTATTCAGTTCCATTACGCTTCACCACCCTCACTAACGCCTTCCTTGATGACGAATTTGGATTTTACGGGGAGCTTGTGGCTTGCAAGCCTGATGGCTTCTCTTGCCTGAGCCTCGGTGACCTCGCCGATCTCAAACATGACTCTGCCGGGCTTGACTACCGCTACCCAGTACTCCGGAGCACCTTTACCGGAACCCATACGGACTTCGGCGGGCTTCTTTGTCACCGGCTTATGCGGGAAGATCTTGATGTATACTTTGCCGCCTCTCTTGATGGATCTCGTCATCGCGATACGAGCTGCCTCGATCTGATTGGAGGTGATCCATCCGCACTCGGTGGCTACGAGGCCGTACTTTCCGTAGGTGACTTCGTTACCCTTGGTGGCCACGCCTTTCATTCTGCCTCTATGAACTCTCCTGTATTTAACGCGCTTCGGCATTAACATGGCTAAGTTCCTCCTTCCTACCGATCATCACTCAGCCTGAGGAGCTTCCGCTTCCTCTGCCTGAGCTGCTTCAACTTCCGGTGCAGGTACGACCTTCTTGGCCCTTACCCTGCGCTCCGCAGCCTTCGGGATGACGGGGCCGGCATCTCTGGCTCCCCTCTCCCTGCGGTCGCCTTCGCGGCGCTCTCTGCGGTTTCCGCGGCGTTCTCCGGAACGTCCGTCTCTTCTTCCGTTCCTTCCGCCCTTTTCCTTCTTCTCCTCGCGTACGGGGCCCACGAGACCTTTGTCAAGGATCTCACCATGGTTGATCCATACCTTGATGCCGATCTTTCCGTAGGTGGTGTCCGCCTCTGCGAAACCGTAGTCGATGTCGGCTCTGATAGTGTGAAGAGGAACATTGCCCTCGGAATATTTCTCTGATCTGGCGATCTCGGCTCCGCCAAGACGTCCTGCGCAGACGATCTTGACGCCCTTGGCGCCGCCCTTGATGCTTCTCTGCATCGCCTGCTTCATGGCCCTTCTGAAGGAGACTCTCCTCTCCAGAGCCTGGGCGACGCTCTCAGCGGTGAGCTGCGCGTCCAGTTCGGACTTTCTGACTTCCTCGATGGAAAGCTGGACTTCCTTGCCGGTGAGCTTCACCAGGGCTGCCTTCAGTTCGTCAGCGCCGGTGCCGTCTCTTCCTATCACCATACCCGGTCTGGCCACCAGGACGATGACTCTGACCTTGTTCTCCGCAGCTCTCTCGATGAGTACCTTGGATACTCCGGCTGCGTAAAGTTTCTTTTTGACGTAGGTCCTGATCTTGTTATCCTCAACCAGCATGTCGGCGAAGTTTGCCTTCGGGGCATACCACTTGGAATCCCAATCCTTTATAACGCCTACTCTCAATCCATGCGGACTTACTTTCTGACCCATTAGTGATCCTCCTTACTCCTCGCCTCTTTCCTTCAGAGTCACGCCTACGTGGCTGGATCTCTTCAGGATCATTGATGCACGTCCCTGAGCGCCGGCTCTCCATCTCTTCATGGTCGGACCCTGATTGGCGTAAACTTCTGCGACATACAGGTTGTCTCTCGCCATGTCATGGTTCTCCTCGGCGTTCGCCGCCGCTGAAGTGATGACCTTCTCGATTATCTCGGAGCCCTTGCCCGGAGTGAATTTGAGGATCGTCAGGGCTTCTTCCAGGTCTTTGCCTCTAACCAAGTCTGCTACAGGTTTCAGCTTGCTCGGAGACATTCTGACGTATTTTGCAACTGCTTTTGCTTCCATTATTATATCTCCTTTACCTTACCTTCGAATTCTTGTCAGCGGCATGGCCTCTGTAGGTCCTGGTCGGAGCGAACTCTCCGAGCTTGTGGCCTACCATGTCTTCGGTCACATAGACCGGAACGTGCTTCTTGCCGTCATGGACCGCTATCGTATGTCCCACCATCTGGGGGAATATCGTGGATGCTCTTGACCAGGTCTTTACGACTTTCTTATCGTTGGCCGCGTTCAGCTCTTCGATCGCTTTAAGCAGCTTCGGCTCGACGAAAGGACCTTTTTTGATCGATCTGCTCATTATCTATTCTCCCTTCCTTACTTCTCGTTTCTTCTCTTGACGATGTACTGGTTAGAAGGCTTGTTTTTCTTGCGAGTCTTGTAACCAAGCGTCGGCTTGCCCCAGGGGGTTACAGGAGCTTTGCGTCCGATAGGAGCTCTGCCCTCGCCGCCGCCGTGCGGGTGGTCGTTCGGGTTCATTACGGAGCCTCTTACGTGAGGACGGATACCCATGTGCCTCTTTCTGCCGGCCTTACCGATCTGGATGTTTCCGTGCTCGCCGTTTCCGACTTCGCCGATCGTGGCTCTGCAGTTGAGGAGGACTTTGCGTACTTCGCCGGAAGGAAGTCTTACCTGAGCGTACTTGTCTTCCTTAGCCATGAGCTGAGCGCCGTTTCCTGCGGATCTCGCCATCTGGGCGCCTTTGCCGGGCTTCATCTCGATGTTGTGGATCACGGTACCGACGGGGATGTTCGCCAGCGGGAGGGAGTTGCCGACTTTGATGTCGGATTCCGGTCCGGAGTAGATCACGTCGCCGACCTTCAGGCCGTTCGGAGCGACGATGTATCTCTTCTCGCCGTCTGCGTAGGTGATCAAAGCGATGTTCGCGGTTCTGTTCGGATCGTACTCTATGGAAGTTACGTTTCCGGGGATGTTGTCCTTATCCCTCTTGAAATCGATAATCCTGTATTTGGATCTCGTGCCGCCGCCTCTGTGCCTTACGGTTATCTTGCCTCTGGAGTTTCTTCCGGCGTTTTTCTTGAGGGTAACCGTGAGGGATTTTTCCGGCTTGTCGGAGGTGATCTCCTCGAACGTGGAGACCGTCATTCCTCTGAGACCCGGGGATGTCGGGTTGTATTTCTTAATTCCCATTGATGTTACCTCCTATTACAGACCCTGGAAGAATTCGATCTCTTTGCTGGCATCTGTCAGAGTGACGATCGCTTTTTTGAAAGCAGGTCTTCTGCCTATCGTTCTTCCCAATCTCTTGAGCTTGCCGTCCATGTTCATGACGTTGACCTTCTTGACTTCTACTCCGAAGATCTCCTCGACGGCGTTCTTTATCTCTGTCTTGTTAGCGTCCGGAGCAACCTTGAAGGTGTACTTCTTCTCGGGCGCGAGGTCCATGCTGCGCTCCGAGATGACCGGCTTGATTATTACATCGTATGCGCTCTTCATTATGCGTACACCTCCTGGATCTTCTCAACAGCTTCCTTCGTGACGATGAAGCTGCCCGCGGTGACGATCTCGTATACGTTCATGGTCCCTACGAGAGCGGTCCTGACGCCGGGGATGTTCGCTGCCGACTTGACGACGTTCTCGTCCTTCTCGGCGGTGACGATCAAAGCTTTCTTTCCGGCTTTGACGTTCTGGAGCATCTTGACCATCTCTTTGGTCTTGGGGGCGTCGAACTTGATCTCGTCAAGAACGATCATTTCGTTGTCCTGCACCTTGGCGGAGAGAGCGGACTTAAGGGCCAGTCTCTTCAGCTTCTTGGGGACCGCGTATCTGTAGTCCCTGGGCTTCGGTGCGAAGACGATTCCGCCGCCTACCTGCGAGGGGTCAGTGGAGCTGCCCTGTCTGTGGCGGCCGGTACCTTTCTGACGGAAGGGCTTGCGTCCGCCGCCTCTGACCTCGGAACGGGTCTTGGCGGACTGGGTGCCCTGCCTCTGGTTGGCCAGGTAGTTCACGACTACTGCGTGAACAGCGTCCTGATTGGGTTCGATCCCAAATATTTCATCCTTGAGCTCGATGGTTCCGGCTTCTGTTCCGTCCATCTTAAGCATTGTTATCTTAGCCATTGCTTATTCCTCCTTTCCCGGGTCCGCTATTTGCTCTGGCCTTTGATGGCCGGGCGAACCTTTACGAGGCTGCCTTTGCCGCCCGGGACCGCGCCCTTGATGAGCATCAGGTTTCTGTCGGTGTCGACCTTTACCAGCACTACGTTCTGTACGGTGACTGTATCTCTTCCCATGCGTCCCGGAGAAAGGTTGCCCTTGAATACTCTGGACGGATAGGTCGCTCCGGCAAGAGCGCCGTGGAGTCTCTTATGCTTGGAGCCGTGGCTCATGGGGCCTCTGTGATGTCCGTGTCTCTTGATGTTGCCCTGGGTGCCTTTACCCTTGGAGGTACCGGTCACGTCTACCAGTGTGCCCTCTTCGAAATCCGCTACGGTGATCTCCTGTCCCAGCTCGTAGGACTCGCCCTCTTCGACTCTGAACTCGGCCAGATGCTTTCTGGGGGTCGCGCCGCTCTTCTCAAAGTGGCCGGTCATGGGCTTGTTCACTCTCTGGGGCTTCTGCTCTTCGTAGCCTACCTGCACGGCGTTGTAGCCGTCGGTCTCTTCGGTCTTGACCTGGGTAACGACTTCAGGTCCGGCCTGGATCACTGTTACGGGGATCACTTCGCCCGTCTCGGCGAAGATCTGGGTCATCCCGATCTTCTTTCCCAAAATTGTTTTCATGTTTCCTCCTGTCTTACAGCGGACCGCGCTTCGGCGCCGGGTCTTTTCTCCAGCCCGGTCTTCCGGCGCGTTCTTACTAAGTAACGGTTTAGAGCTTTATCTCGATGTCCACGCCTGCGGGCAGGTCGATCTTCGTGAGGGCGTCAGTCGTGGCGCTCGTGGCGTTCGTGATGTCGATGAGGCGCTTGTGCGTTCTCTGCTCGAACTGCTCACGGCTGTCTTTGTACTTGTGTACAGCCCTCAGGATGGTGACCACTTCCTTCTCGGTGGGGAGAGGGATCGGACCGGAGACGTCAGCGCCGGTCTTCTTGGCCGCCTCTACGATCTTTGCCGCGGACTTGTCCAGCAAAGCGTGATCATAAGCTTTCAACTTGATTCTGATTTTCTGAAGTTCGCTCATTTCTTCCTCCTACGTTTTCTTTTTGTACTGTTTGCGCTATTCTCGTACAAGGCGTTCTGCCCGGTTTTTCAAGGCGCGTGCCCTTTTTGCCTGCTCTTTACACGCACCCGTGCGTTTCTTAACCATTTACGCAAATCAAAACAGCCGGCGAACACCCTCGCCTCCGTCAGGCGGAGACAATTCTCGGCGGAAATTACCTGATAGCTCAGCAACTTCCCGCTTCATCGCCTAAAGCAAGCCTTTGTAGTATAACGCAAGGGGAAAAAATTATCAACACTTTTTTATGAAAAATTTCAAGACTTTTTCACACCGATCAAAGCCTGTAAACCGCTAATTTACTGACTATTCTTTCGCGAGTTCCGTCAACGGCGGCGGGCGTTTCCTTTTTTGCCCCTCCGGGGCGCTGCCGCAAAGCGGACAATTAGTTTTCGTATGTGAAAGCATGCCACAAGATATTGTGTTTCTGCCCGATCCGGCCTGTTTTCCGGGCTGTGAGTGCGGAAAACACTTGATTTCCTGAGAGGCTGTTATATAATAATGTTTAGTTAGATATAACTAACCGAACCGGCGATTATTTTTTTGACCGTTGGTTAGTCTTATCTAACCGCAGTGGGCATACGGTTTACGGCTCATCATAAGAGATTCGGCGGAGGTAAGATACATGCAGTTTGGCGGATCGGCCGCAGTTTACACAGGGCTTCTGATTCCCTTCCTCGGCACGTCGGCAGGTGCTGCCTGCGTGTTTTTCCTCAGGAGGGATCTAAGAAGGAGCGTCCAGAGGGCGCTCTCCGGCTTTGCTGCCGGAGTTATGGTCGCAGCTTCGGTCTGGAGCCTGATCGTGCCTGCCATAGAACAGTCGGCAGGTCTGGGAAGCCTTGCTTTCCTCCCCGCCTTTGCCGGCTTCTGGCTCGGCGTCCTCTTCCTTCTTTTGCTGGACAATGCCATCCCCCACCTGCACCGCAGCGTCGACCAGGCCGAAGGGCCGGCAAGCCGGCTTCCGAGGATAGCCATGATGGTCCTGGCGGTCACGCTTCACAACATCCCGGAAGGTATGGCGGTAGGAGTCGTATACGCAGGACTCATCTCCGGCTCCGGCCGGATAACCGCCGGCGGAGCCTTTGCTCTCGCGCTGGGCATAGCCATACAGAACTTCCCGGAGGGGGCGATCATCTCGATGCCTCTTTACGCGGAAGGCAGGAGCAGGTCCCGGTCATTCCTGCTGGGCGTGCTCTCCGGCGCGGTCGAACCTATATCCGGCGGGCTCACGGTACTCATAGCCGGGCTCGTCATACCCACCATGCCTTATATGCTTTCGTTCGCCGCAGGCGCCATGCTCTACGTAGTCGTCGAAGAACTGATACCGGACATGTCGGCAGGCGATCATTCCAATATAGGCGTCGTGTCCTTCGCCGTCGGCTTCAGCCTGATGATGGCTCTGGACGTGGCGCTGGGCTGAGCAGTCTTTGGAGGGATAAATTGAAATACCACATCGAAAACAACACCGTGCAGGAGACCCTGGTCATCCCGCTGTTCGGGCGGCTCGTCTGCTCCGAACGGTTTCCGGAACTCTTTTCCGACCCGGAAGCAAAACGCATCTGTGAGTCGCTCGACTACGATTTCGCGTCAAAGCGCAAAAAGATGGAATCCCCGGCAGGGCTCTTCGGCGCGCTTGAGGTCGCGCAGCGTCAGTACGATCTGTGCTGCGAGGTCAAAGCTTATCTGGCGGATCATCCGAAGGCCGCCGTGGTGAATCTCGGCTGCGGGCTTGACGATACGTTCCGCAAATGCGACAACGGTCTCTGCCGCGGCTTCAACATCGACTTTCCCGACGTG
Source organism: Bacillota bacterium (assembly GCA_017515765.1). Classification (GTDB taxonomy): domain Bacteria; phylum Bacillota; class Clostridia; order Peptostreptococcales; family Anaerovoracaceae; genus Eubacterium_B. Next base: position 22,291 of record JAFWFF010000225.1, read on the forward strand.
ATCAGAGTCCGCAGCGATCTCCTCCCCGCCCTTGAGCGCGAGCGGAACATAGCCTGCGACCTGAACGACTATAAATGGATGGAAGAGATCGACGCCTCGGAAGGGGCTGTCTTCTTCGCTGCGGGAGTGTTCTATTATTTCAGGACCGGTGACGTCAGAAAACTTTTCACCGCCATGGCGGAGCGTTTCCCCGGCGCGGTCCTCGTCTTTGATTCCTGCAGCGAGCGCGGAGCAAAGCTCATGCGGAAGACCTGGCTCAGAGAAGCCGGCATCACGGACGTCGGCGCGTTCTTCTCGCTGGAGGACGAACAGTCGCTCAGAGACTGGAGCAGCCGCTTCCGCTCGGTCACCGCCAGAAGCTATATGCGCGGATACCGTGACATCTACGGAAGCGTCGGGCTTCTTCACAGGCTGATGATCCGCTTCTGCGACAGCCTCGTTAAGATGAAGATAGTAAAGATCGCGTTCTGAGAGCGGACCGGCGAGACGGTTCTTACCGAAAGGAGTTTTTATATATGAAGCCTGATTACAAAAACTGGATGCCAAAAGGAATGGTTGCCACAGCTGTATGCCTGACCGCGGTGTTCCTGATACTGTTCATCGCCTTCGGAGTATCCGGGCCGGCCTCCGGAACGCTGAAGACCGTCCTGTTCATAGTTTTCCTTGCCGGCACGGTCGTCGGCCTGGCGGTATCGGTCTGGATGATAATGACCGCGCCTTTGATTACAACGGTCCGAGGCAGATGTCAAGACAGATCATCGAAGGCATCGCCGGATACGTCGATCTGCCGGAAGGCGCCTCGGGTCTTGACGTAGGCTGCGGAAGCGGCGCCCTGGGTATCGCCTGCGCAAAGCGGAACCCCGGCGCGTCATTCATCGGCATTGACCGATGGGGCAAAGAATACGCCTCATTCAGCAAAGCTCTCTGCGAGAGCAATGCCGGGGCGGAGGGCGTCGGGAACATCTCCTTCAGGCAGGGAAACGCGACCCGCCTCGACTTTCCTGATGAGAGCTTTGACGCTGTGGTGAGCAATTACGTCTACCACAACATCCCTTCGGGAGACAGGCAGGCCATACTTCTGGAGACGTTAAGGGTGCTCAGGAAGGGCGGCACGTTCGCTCTCCATGACATATTCTCAAAGGCAAAATACGGCGACATGGCCGCCTTTGTCAGAAAGCTGAAGGAAATGGGCTATGAAGACGTCCGCCTGATCGACACCACGGACGGGATGTTCATGAAAAAGAGTGAAGCTTCGTGGATGGGGCTCTCCGGGTCCGCGCTGCTTATCGGAAGGAAGTGACACAATGGGACTTTTAAAGAGATTCTTCGCGCAGACGCGCAAGCCCGAGGGCATTCTCAGCAAGCTGATGGTAAACGGGATGAACGGCGGCCACGCCGGGCTGGCCTACTGGGGCATGGAGATGCTTTACGGGATCAAAGCCTCCTGCATCGCGGATCTTGGATGCGGCGGAGGAAGGAACGCCGGCGAACTGCTCAAGAGATATCCGGAAGCTAAGGTCGCTGCCCTTGACTATTCGGAAGTCTCTGTCGCCAAAGCAAAGAAATACAACAAAAAAGCCATCGCCGAAGACAGGTGCAGGGTCGTCCGGGGAAGCGTAGCTGAGCTCCCCTTCAGATCTGAGACTCTCGATCTTGCCACAGCGTTCGAAACGGTATACTTCTGGCCTGCTCTCGAGGACTGCTTCAGAGAAGTGTGCCGGACTCTTAAGCCGGGCGGAGCCTTTCTGATCTGCAACGAATCTGACGGCACGGATGAGACGAGCCTGAGATTCGAGAAGATCATCGACGGGATGAAGTGTTATACCGCCGAACAGCTTACAGAGGCCCTCAGTTCCGCAGGCTTCTCCGAAGTCAGGTCCGCTCATCACCCGGGCAAGCCCTGGATCAGGGTGCTTGCTATAAAGTGACCGCTGCCGCTCACGACAGACAAACAAAAAGCGCGTTCCCGCGAACGCGCTTTTTGTTTAAGGATGGTTTCTCTTATATGGCGATGTTTATGGAGGGAAGAAAAAAATCTTTACATAATTGTTTCTATATCGGTAAGCGTGTATCCGGAAGCCGCGATGACTTCGCGGAGCCTTTGCTCGTCCAGCGGCCCGTCGCTCACTATCTCAGTCAGGTTCCTGCGGTGTGAGGACTTTACCTTCTTTACGTGGAAAGCCTTCCTTATCGCGTCATTCACGTGGGCTTCGCACATACCGCAGGCCATATCGGTTATCGTAAGCCTGGTCTTCATTTCAGTTCTGCTCCATCAGTTTCTTTATCTCTTCGGCAGTGATGCTGCAGGCGGAGCATCTGCCCGCGCTCCCGCAGCCGTGACAGTTCCCGCTGCAGCCCGCGCAGGTGGCTTCGCCCCTCAGTTCAGCCCTGATAGATCTCAGTGTGGCGCAGCCGCAGAAGAATGTCACTACAGCGAGTACCGCTATTACTATGATATTTCCGACGATCGGCGGCATATCGCGCCTCCTTTCCGTTTATTTCCTAAGCCTTAGCGGCCTCGACCGAGGTCAGCGTGCGGGATCCCGCTTCCGGCTTGTATCCCTTGCGGACGAGCAGGAAGATGATCCCGATGACGAGAGCGATCGCGATCACGGCTCCGACGCCGAATCCGCCGCCTGTGAAGGCTTTGCCCAGGTTGTAGACTATGAACGCGAGCACGTATGCCCAGCCGGTCATCCAGCCTATCGCCGCCCAGGTCCATTTTGCGTTGTTCATCTCACGCTTGATGGCGCCTATCGCGGCGAAGCACGGCGCGCAGAGGAGGTTGAACACCAGGAAGGCGAAGCCGGCAGCCGCTGCGGAGCCGCCCATTGCGAAGTCAGCCCTTACGCGGTCCCAGATCTGGTCGCCGTTCTCCTCCAGTTCCTCCTCGCCATCCATGTCATCGTAGTTGTACAGGACGCCGAAGGTGCCTACGACCTCCTCCTTGGCCACGAGGCCTGTGATGGTAGCTACGGTCTGCTTCCATGTGGTGAACCCGATGGGTCTGAACACCGGCGTCACCGTATTGCCTACGCTCGCGAGTAGAGAAGCGTCCATCGGGGTCACTTCTTCTTCAGGGATATCCATCCTCTCAGCGAGTGCGGAGAGGTATTCGTCGGTCGCGACGGTCTCGTCATCAAAGAGCTCGTCCACCATTCCGAACTGTCCGTTGACAGAGCCGAAGCCGGAGAGGAACCAGATGATGATCGAGGATATCACTATCACAGAGCCGGCTCTTTTGATAAATGACCAGCCGCGCTCCCATGTGGCCCTCAGCACGTTTCCGGCGGAGGGGACGTGGTAAGCGGGGAGCTCCATTACGAAGGGCGCCGGTTCACCCGCGAAGGCTTTGAACTTCTTGAGGATTATGCCGGAGAGTATGATCGATCCGATGCCGATGAAATAGGCCGAAGCCGCTACCCAGGGCGACTCGCCGAAGATCGCGCCGGCGATCAGGCCGATGATCGGAAGCTTTGCTCCGCAGGGCATGAAAGTGGTCGTCATAACGGTCAGCTTGCGGTCTCTGTCCTGCTCGATCGTTCTGGAAGCCATGACTCCTGGGATGCCGCAGCCGGTAGCTACCAGGCAGGGTATGAAGCTCTTGCCGGACAGCCCGAACTGCCTGAAAATGCGGTCCATGACGAACGCGACACGGGACATGTATCCGATGTCCTCGAGGATCGCCAGCAGGACGAACAGCACGAGCATCTGCGGAACGAATCCGAGGACCGCTCCGACGCCCGCGACGATACCGTCCTGGATCAGGCCGTAGAGCCAGCCGCCCTCCGCGACGCCGAGTCCGAGAAGGATCTTATCGAACAGAGCGGGCACCCATTCGCCGAAGATCACGTCGTTCGCGAAGTCCGTGCCTCTCGTGCCGATCGATATCCCCCAGCCGCCCATGGCTATGGCGTAGACCAGGAACATGATGACCGCGAAGATCGGGAGTCCGAGGATACGGTTGGTCACTATGCGGTCGATCCTGTCGGACGTCGTCATATTGTCCTCGGTCACGGCTTTCTTCACCGTGCCTTCGGTTATTTTCGTTATATAGTTGTATCTCTGGTTGGTGATGATGCTTTCGGAGTCGTCGTCGAGCTCTGTCTCGCACTTCTCGATCAAAGCCTCCAGCTCCGCGGCTTTGGCTCCGAGATCGAGGTTCTCCATGACCTTCTCGTCGCGCTCGAACACCTTTACGGCGTACCAGCGGAGCAGGCCGTCGTCCACCCTGCCCTTAAGGGCGTCTTCGATGGACGTTATGACCTTCTCGACTTCGGGCTCGAACACCGCCTTCGCGGCTCCGGTGCTGCCTGCGGCAGCTTTGACCGCGAGCTCGGCGGCCTTCTGGGATCCCTCGCCCTTAAGAGCGCTTATCTCGACCACCGGGCAGCCCAGCTTCTTCGACAGGCCTTCGGTATCGATCACGTCGCCGTTCTTGCGGACCAGGTCCATCATGTTGACCGCTACCACGACGGGGATCCCGAGCTCGATGAGCTGGGTCGTCAGATAGAGGTTCCTCTCGATGTTGGTGCCGTCCACTATATTGAGTATGGCGTCCGGTTTCTCGGTGACCAGGTAGTTCCTGGACACGACCTCTTCCAGAGTGTAGGGCGAAAGCGAGTAGATGCCCGGCAGGTCCTGGATGACCACGTCGGTATTCCCTTTAAGCTTTCCTTCCTTCTTCTCTACTGTAACGCCGGGCCAGTTGCCCACGTACTGGTTGGAGCCGGTAAGCGCGTTGAACAGGGTCGTCTTGCCGCTGTTCGGGTTGCCGGCAAGCGCTATCTTTGCTGCCATGTCATTCTCCTTTCTCAGCGGCTATTCCACTTCTATGATCTCGGCGTCGGCCTTTCTGACCGACAGCTCGTAGTTTCTCAGATTGAGTTCCATCGGGTCACCGAGCGGGGCGACCTTCCTGACGAAGATCTCTACGCCTTTGGTGATCCCCATGTCCATGATGCGCCGTTTTACCGGGCCGTCGCCGTGGATCTTCTTCACCTTTACGGTCTCGCCCACGGCCGCTTCTCTCAAAGTTCTCATCGCAAGTTCTTCCTTTCTATACTGAGCAAAGCCGCCGGTCTCATGCCTGCGGCTGCATCTCCATCATTATCTTCGAGGCCATCTCCCTGGTCAGCGCCAGTTTGGAATCCTTTACCTTTACTATCATGTCGCCGCCGTGTGCCTGCACGACGCTGACCTCCGTTCCCGGAACGAATCCGAGTTCACCAAGCCTCTGCTTGACGTTCGGCGATCCCGAGACCCTTGCGACCCTTACTACGTCGCCTGCTTTTGCCATAAGAATAGGCATCATTCCACTCCTCTTTTCACATCTGATATAACGGATCTGCGCACAGAGAAAAACGTGGTTCGCTCTCTCTGCCCTTTGTTAGTTTAGTCTAACTATGTTTAGTTGTCAATAACCCCTCGCAAAAAAATCAAAAATAGGTGTTGACACGCGGTTTGTATTATTGTATTATCCACGTAGTACAATAATACAGTGACACAATTCGTGAAACGGAGGGATCATATGGCTTGGAAACTGGATGACAGACGTTCCATTCACAGCCAGCTCACCGCCGTGATCTGCAGGCGGATAATCTCGGGATACTACCCTCCCGGCAGCAGGCTCAGTTCTGTAAGGGAACTGGCCGACGAGGCCGGGGTCAACCCCAACACCATGCAGAGAGCTCTTTCGCAGCTCGAGACAAGCGGTGTGATATTCGCGCAGAGGACGAGCGGGAGGTTCGTCACCACCGACAGGGATAAGATCGACGCCATGCGCAGGGAGCTTGCGCTCGACGCCGTTAAAGAATTCGTCGGAACGATGGACGGACTGGGATTCGCGCCCGAAGAGACAGAAGCCATGCTTCGCGATTACGCGCATGGCAGGGGCAAAGATCAAAGTGAGGTGGAATTATGAGTGTGATTTTCGAATGCAAGGGACTTACTAAGAGATTCGGTCCCGTTACGGCCCTCGACAACGTGGACCTTACACTTGAGACGGGGCGCATAGTCGGGCTTCTCGGCCCGAACGGAAGCGGCAAGACGACTTTGCTCAAGCTGGCGAACGGCCTTCTCAAGCCGACCCAGGGGCAGATCCTGATAAACGGGCTCACCCCGGGGCCCGCGACCAAATCCTTCGTATCCTATCTGCCGGACGCGAACTACCTGATGGACTGGATGAACGTGAAGACCCTCGTGGGCTTCTTCAAAGACTTCTATCAGGACTTTGACGAAAGGAAGGCCTACGAACTGCTGGCAAACCTGGGCATACCGCCCGAAGCGCCTCTCAAGACGCTCTCCAAGGGCAACAAAGAGAAGGTCCAGCTGATCCTGGCCATGAGCCGCAGAGCTTATATCTATTTCCTGGACGAGCCGATCGGCGGAGTCGACCCGGCTGCCAGAGACTATATCCTGAGCACCATCCTCCGGAACTACTCCGAGAACGC
>JAFWFF010000226.1 GCA_017515765.1 Bacillota bacterium
CCGCTGGAGGTCAGACCTCACCCTGATGTACACTCTGGCCAACCAGATCATCGAGAAGGATTATGTGGACCACAGCTTTGTGGACGCGCACACCGAGGGCTATGAGGACTTCAAGGAGTTCGTTAAGGCTTTTCCTCTGGAGAGAGGGAGCGAAGCGACGGGCCTTACGGTGGAGCAGATTCTGGAGCTCGTCGAGCTGATCCACAACGGCAAGGCCGTCTCGTTCTGGTGGACCATGGGCGTCAACCAGGGCTACGAGGCTGTGAGGACGGCCCAGTCCATCATGAACCTCGCGCTCCTTACCGGCAACGTCGGCAAACCCGGCACGGGCGGCAACTCCATCACGGGCCAGTGCAATGCCATGGGCTCCAGGCTCTTCAGCAATACGACCTGCCTGTTCGCGGGCGGCGACTTTACCGATGAAGCCGAGAGGAAGCGCATCGCCGATATCGTGGGGATCACGCCCGACCTGATCGCCAAGAAGCCCACTATCCCCTACAACAAGATCCTTGAGGGCATCAATGCCGGCGAGATCAAGGGCCTGTGGATCCTGTGCACTAACCCCAGGCACAGCTGGACCAACAACGAGACTTTCGCGTCCGCTGCCAAAAAACTGGAGCTCTTTGTCGTCCAGGATATCTACGACACCATTGAGAGCGCGGAGGACTGCACGGTCTACTTCCCTGTAGTGCCCGGCATCAAGAAAGAGGGCACCTATATCAATCTGGAGAGACGTCTTTCTCCCATGCGCAAGGTCCTCGAGCGCGGAGAGAACGAGATCTCCGATTACGAGTGCATCCTGGGCGTGGCCAAGGCGCTCGGCATGAGCGACGCTATTGCGAGATGGGAGACGCCCCGCCAGTGCTTCGATCTTCTCAGGGAATGTTCCAGAGGAAAGGGATGCGACTTTACGGGCGTCCACTGGGACGACCTGACGGACTCCCACGGCAGGCAGTGGCCCTATCCCGAAGGCAGGGAGGCGGAGTTCGCCGAAGAGCAGAGAAGGCTCTACTCCGACGGCAAGTTCTTCACACCTTCCGGGAAAGCGAAATTCATCTTTGAAGAGCCTCTGGAGAACCCGATCCCTGTCACGGAGGAGTTCCCGCTGGTCTTCAACACCGGCAGAGGCACGGTCGGCCAGTGGCACACGCAGAGCCGGACCAAGGAAGTCAAGTTCGTGGAGGACGTCTCCCTCAAGAAGGCCTATCTCTACATGAACACGAAGCTCGCGGCCGAGAACGGCGTCAGGGAGATGGACGAGATCCGCGTCTATTCATCCAACGGGCAGGATGCGGTATTTTCGGTCAAGATCACCGACAATGTCCAGTACGGAGAGCTCTTCGCGCCCATCCACTATATCGAGTGCAACAAGCTGACACCTTCCAGCTACGACAAATACTCCAGGGAGCCCAATTACAAGGGCGGGACCTGCCGGTTCGAAAAAGTATAAAAGGGGGAAGTGTGAAAAATCACACTGATGTGCTGATTTTTCACACGGCTATTTGCGTCGGAGCGCCACAAATAGCCCTGATGGCAGACGAGAAATCGCCTCCGCGAATTTCTCGTCGCCCCGTCGCGCAAAGCGCTCCGGAATGGAGAGTTTTATGTATCGAATCAAAATTGACAGAGACCTCTGCATCGGTTGCCTGACCTGCGTAACGGCCTGCGTGGTCAGCCATGAGACGGAGAGCGGAGATGCCAGGAACAGGGTCGTCATCGATTCCGAGACCACCCCTGCGCCCATCTTCTGCAGGCACTGCAATAAGCCGGAATGTACCTATACCTGCATGACGGGCGCCATGCACAAGAATCCCGAGACGGGTTTCGTGGAATACGACAAGGACCAGTGCGCCAGCTGCTACATGTGCATCATGTCATGTCCTTACGGCATCCTGAAGTACGACAGCATCCGTCACAAAGAGATCATGAAGTGCAATATGTGCGTCCACAGAAGTGAAGACGGAAAGACACCGAAGCCTATGTGCGTCGAGAAATGTCCCATGCACGCGATCACCCTTGAGGAGGTGAAAGAATGAAATATGTAATTATCGGTTCATCTGCCGCAGGGATCAACGCCGTCCGCGAACTTCGGAAATACGATCGGGAGGGAGAGATCGTCCTCGTCTCCAAGGATGAGAACGTCTATTCCAGATGCATCCTGCACCAGTATCTGTCCGGCGAGAGGACGCTGGAGAGACTGAACTTCGCTGAGCCGGATTTTGACACCTTATACAAAGTGAAGTGGATGAAGGGGAGAGAAGCGGTCGGCCTGCGTCCCGCTGACCACATCCTGGTGCTGGACGAAAATGAAGAGCTCTCCTACGACAAGCTCCTTATAGCGACCGGCTCGCACACCTTTATCCCGCCCATCAAGGGCCTGTCGGAAGCGGAGAACTATATCGGCTTCCGCAATATTGACGACATAGAAGTACTGAAGGAAGTCCCGAAGAAGGCTAAGCACATCGTGGTCCTGGGATCGGGCCTCATCGGCATCGACTGCGCGACCGGATTCCTCCACATGGGCGTCAAGGTGGTCCTCGTGGACTTCGCCGGCTGGCTCCTCAACAAACAGCTGGATGAGAGGGCGGCCCAGACTTATATCGACGCCTTCAAGGCGCAGGGCGTCGACCAGTACTACGGCGTCGGCGTCAATGAAGTCCGTGTCGGCGACGACCATCAGATCTACGAGATCGCGCTCAGTGACGGGACAGTGCTTCCCTGCGATTTCTTCGTCGTGACTGCAGGCGTCCGTTCCAACGTCGAGTTCCTCAAGGATTCCGGCCTCGAACTGTCCAGGTTCGGCCTTGTCTACGACGAATACGGCAGGACCTCCGACCCGGATGTATACGGCGCCGGAGATGTCTCGGGACTCAGCCCCATCTGGCCGGTGGCGGTCAAGGAGGGCATGGTAGCCGCCGCCAATATGACGGGACATATGAAGAAGATGACGGATTTCTTCGCCAGCAAGTCAACCATGAGCTTTTTGGGCATCCACACGATGTCCTTGGGCACTGTGACGCCTCCCGATGACAGCTACAGAGTCGATACCTATGACAAGAACGGGGTGTATAAAAAGGTGGTCTCCAAGGACGGCGTCATCGTCGGCGCGCTCCTGCAGGGAGACCTGGCCTACGGCGGCGTCCTTCAGCAGATGATCGCCAGGAAGATCGACGTGACCAAGGTCAAAAAGCCTCTGTTCGAGATCGATTATTCCGACTTCTTCCATGAAAGAGCGAATCTCGAATTTGCGTATGAGATTTGAGCAAGAGGATATGATCAGGAAGTTCTGATCAAGAGAGGAGTAAAATGATTGAAAGGCTGAAAAAAATGCCGGTACCGGTCCTGCCTACTTTCGTAGGCGCGCTGACACTTTCCAACGTCTACGGAGGGATGGGCTATACCTGGTTCCGCTACCTGGTTATGGCCGCTGCTACGATCGTCATCATCTGCTACATCGTCAAGATCATCCTGTATCCGGGCGTATGCGCGTCGGAATACAAGCTGACCGTGCCGTCGAGCCTCTATGCGGGCTTTACCATGTGTCTGATGATCCTCGGCAGTTTCTATTATGAGAAAGGTCTGGGATTCGGGAAAGTGATCTGGCTGTGCGCCGTCATCATCCACGCGGTCCACATCTGTATTTTTACCTACAACAATGTCATTAAAAAGAGAGATATTAATACCACGGTCCCGAGCTGGTTCGTTACCTACAACGGGATCATGGTCAGCTGCGTCACAGGCGGCGCTATGAACATGAAGCCCATGCTGCAGGCGATCACCATCTACGGGATCATCATCTACCTGATCCTGATCCCCATCATGATCTACCGCCTGGTCAAGGTCCCGGTCAAACCGGCCGTCTATCACACCATGCCGGTCGTACTGGCGCCCTGCAGCCTGTGCGTGGTGAGCCTTCTCAACACGTTCGATCCGGCGCCCAAGGCGCTGCTGATCTTCCTGTATTTCTGCGTGCTGGCTTCGCTGCTGTTCATCATCGTGAAGCTTCCGGATTTCTTTTCTTTCGACTTCGCGCCGGGCTTTGCGGGACTGACCTTCCCCATGGCCATCGGCATCGTGGCGACCAACAAGATGGCCGGCTATCTCGCGGCGGGCGGGATGGAAGGCGCCGGCGCCGCCTGCACCCAGCTGTCGGGATTCCAGATCTTTCTGACCTCCATGCTGGTGGGCTATGTGCTCCTGAACTTCCTGCGTATGTTCCTTAGGACCCCCAAGAGGTCCATGTAATTTCAGCTCTGTAACTAAACTGTGATCGACACTAAGCCGGACATGTCAAAATAGTGCCCGGCGGGAAAGGAGTAAGCAAAAATGGGTTATGTACTAGACCAGGACGGCTTCACACGCGTACTGGCGAAACTCGGCCAGAGCCGGCGGATCTACGCGCCGGTCAACAAGGTCGGAGAAGGCCGCTATACGGATGTGGATGTGGTCCGCTATGATTTCGTGACACAGGCCCCGGAGATCGAGTTGGACAAAAAGTCCGACTACGCCTTCAAGGA
>JAFWFF010000227.1 GCA_017515765.1 Bacillota bacterium
AGCAGGAACGACCAGAACGTGGTCGACGAGCTCCTGTTCTTAAGGGACGCGATCAAAAACACACAGGGGCGCATCCTGGACCTCCTGGAGGTCATAGTGAAGCAGGCCGAAGCGCAGAAATACGTTTTGATGCCCGGGTTCACCCACCTGCAGCACGCCCAGCCTATCACGGTAGGCTACTATTACATGGGGCATTTCCAGGGACTGAGGCGCGACTATGAGAGGCTGTCCGACATCGCCCGCAGGAACAACGTGAACCCGCTCGGCGCCTGCGCTTTGGCGGGAACCACCCTCCCGACCGACCGCTTCATGACGACGAGGGCGCTGGGCTTTGACAGACCCACCGAGAACGGTCTCGACACGATCGGGAGCCGCGACGGGATAGCCGAATACATCTTCAACGCTGCGCTCTCCATGGCCAGGATCAGCGGATTCGCGGAGGAGATCGTGACCTTCGCTTCTTCGGAATTCAGCTTCATCGATATCGACGACGCCTACTGCACGGGGAGCAGCATAATGCCGCAGAAGAAGAACCCGGACATGGCGGAGCTCGCCAGGGGCAAGGTGGCGAGGGTAATCGGGGACCTGAACACCGTCCTCGTGATGCTGAAGGGCACCTTCCTCACCCTGAACCATGACTATCAGGAGGATAAGGAGGCTCTGTTCGACGCGATCCACACATACGACCGCACTATCACCATGATGGCAAGGATGCTTGAAAACATCACGTTCAGAGAAGAAGTGCTGAGGGAGCAGCTTAAGAAGGGCTTCATCGAGGCGACTGACGTAGCGGAATACCTGGTCATGCAGGGCGTCCCCTTCCGCGAGGCGCACGAGCTGGTCGGGACCCTCGTGAAATACTGCGAGATCAAAGGCAAGTCGTTCCCGGAAGTCACCTCAGAGGATCTGGCGGCTGCCGGCCTTGGCGGATACGGGCTAAACGACCTCAGCGACTTCACGGTGGAGCGCTGCGTTGAGAAGAGGAACAGCTTCGGCGGGACTTCCTACAGCGAGGTCGACCGCCAGATAGCCGCGGCCAAAGAGTTTATCGCCTCGTGCAGAACGGGCAGGGACTAAGACGCAAACCGAAGATATGGAAATATTTCAGAACATCCGGGCGCTCGGGCCGATATTCGCTTTCGCCTGGGCGGTGACGATCATCTTCATACTCTGGAAGCCGCAGAGATATTTCAACAGCTTCCTCCTGATAGGCGCGCTTATCGTTTCGATGGTATTCGCCTCCGGGTTTTTCACCAGGAATGCGGCGGGCTATTTCCTGCTGGCCTGCTATCTGCTGATAATGCTTGGATTGCTGCTGACGCCTGTGTTTTTGATCGTGAACGGCGTGCAGATGATAAGGAAGGAGTCGGTCTGCCCGGCGCACCTTTTGTCCCTGGGCCTCGGCATAGCCGTGGGCGTCGGGGAGGTCGCTGCGGTGATCTGGGTCCTCGGGCTGTCTGAGACCGTAAGGACAGGCGATTCGTACCGCCTGATCATGTTCACAGTGCTCACGGTGTTCTATTTCAGCTTCCTGGTGCTGAGCTTCGTGATCTACTCGGTATTCATCCAGATAATGCCGCACCGGATGAACTTTGACTATATAGTCATCCACGGCTGCGCGCTCGCCGACGGGGTGCGGCCGGGCAGGCTTCTCACGGCGAGGCTGGACAAAGCGATCGAGGTCTGGCAGAAATGCGAAAAAAAGCCTTTCATTATCCCGAGCGGCGGGCAGGGGGACGATGAAAAGCTGAGCGAGGCGCAGTCGATGGCAAATTATCTTCTGGAGCACGGCATCCCGCGGGAGATGATACTTCAGGAGGATCGCTCGACCACGACCATGGAGAACCTGGAGTTCTCAAAGGAGATAATCGATTCTCGCGGGGGCGGCAGGCGGATAGCCCTGGTGTCCAGCAACTACCACATCTACAGATGCCTGAGGTACGCTGCGAAGATCGGCCTCCGCTGCACCGGTATCGGAGCAAAGGTCGCGCTCTACTACTGGCCGTCCGCCCTGATCAGGGAGTTCGTCGCGGTCTTCGTGACCAAAGGCTTCCTGATCTGGTCGATGATCGGATATGTACTGTTCATCTGCCCGGTCTGGTACGACCTGGTGTTCAGATGATCCGGGACCCGGCGGTCAGATATTCCCGGGATAGACGTAATTAAGCCGTTCGGCCGCCACGTCCGCGAGACGCAGGACAGTGGCTTTGCCGGTCGGCTTTTTGTCTGCCATTTTGTAGCGCGGGAAGAACCGAGTGACGTGGAGCGGGATGTCCCTGCCTCCCGGAAGCGACGCGACCCAGCCTGAGAGCTCGCGCATCTCTTCTTCGGAGTCGTTCATGCCCGGGACTATCAAATTGGTGAGCTCGACATGGCAGGTCTCTGCGGCTCTTTTGATGAAGCGCTTCACCGCCTCCAGGTCTCCTCCGAGGACCCGGGAATACTTCTCCGCGCTGAAGCATTTCAGATCGATGTTCAGCGCGTCCGTGAGGGGCAGGACCTCATCGGCGACCTTATCGGTCACGCAGCCGTTGGTGACAAGGACGGTCCTGAGATCTCTTTCGCGGAGCAGCTTCGCAGTGTCCGCCACGTATTCCCAGCCTATCAAAGGCTCGTTGTACGTGAAGGCGACGCCTATGTTCCCGCGGCTCTTCAGCGAATACGCGATATCGGCAAGCTCCTCCGGGGAGATATGCCTGTCGGGAAGGTCGAACTCCCTGCCGTCGGACATTGAGATCTCGTGGTTCTGGCAGAACGGGCAGCTGAGATCGCAGCCGAAGCTGCCGGCTGAGAGTATGCTGCTTCCCGGATAGAACCTGTAGAGCGGCTTCTTCTCTATCGGATCCAGCGCGAGCGAGGACAGTATCCCGTAGTTCAGAGAGACGTTTTCCCCGTTCACGGTGCCCCTCGCGCGGCACATTCCCCTACGTCCTTCGGCTATTAGGCAGGCGTGGGGGCAGACCCCGCATTTCACCTTTGCTGCCCGGGCGCCCTGCGGCGCGGAAGCGTTCTCAGACATGGCGGACCACCTCGAAACGCTCTAGTTCCACTCCGCTCTCGCCCTCGCGGATGCCCGCCTTCCTCCTTGCGATGGAGATCTGCTCTTCGACAGTGTCCACTCCTTCCAGGTTGGGCGGCAGGAGGCCGCGGCGGTATCCTTTTGTCACTATCACCCCGTAGCGCTTCACGTCGAGCTCGTCCGGCGAATCTATCGGTTCCGGATCCGAGAGGACGTCCACGCTGATCTCCAGGCTTTCGAGCTCGCTTTCGCGCACCGGGTCGAAGCGCGGGTCGTTCAGCGCGGCGCTCACCGCATTTTCAATTATCTCTTCTGCTATGCATCCGCGGGCCGGCTGGATGGTGCCGATGCATCCGCGCAGCCTTCCTTCCTTGTGGAGGGAAACGAAGACCCCTGCGCGCCGCTCCAGCATCTCTTCAGGCAGGCATTCCGGAAGCGCGGGCTTCTTCCCGTCACGCACGCGGCTCTCCACGGTCAGGCGGGCGAGCTTGACGTAATCGTCCTCTTTCGAGCGCTTTTCGCTGAGGATGAGCCTTTGCCGCTCTTCCCATTTATCAAGGAGCCTGCGCGACGGATCCTCCCCGGTCACCCGGTAGGTGCAGATCCCGTAGCCGACCCCGAAGGTGCCTTCATGGCTCAGTCGTTCGGTCTCAAGCGACAGGCCGTCCAGGCATCCCGCCATTATGCAGAAGCTCCGGTGGCCGCACTCCGCGGCTTTCTCGCAGAACACCTCGTCAAAATCCAGGAGCTCGTCGAATGCAGCCCTTCCCATGACGTCCATGATGCGCTCGTCATAGACCGGGCCTTCGGGTGAGAGCCCGTAAGGTCCCTCCGCCAGGAGTTTGTGGGACAGGTCGCCGCTCCCGACGATGAGGACCCTCCTGCCGAGCGTCTCAGCGGCCACTTTGATCAAAAGCCCCAGGCGGTAGTGGTCTGCGAGCGGAAGCCCGGAGAGCCCGATACGCACCAGCTTGTAGTCCGTATAATAATGGTCGATATAGTAGAGGGGGATCATGGTGCCGTGGTCGAGCTTTTTGTTGCGCTCGCCCAGGGTGCCGGCAGGGAATCCGGACTGTGCCGCGAGATCTGAGAGTGCTTCGACGAACTCCTCGTCGTATCCGACTTCGAACCTTACTTTGGACGCGCGGAAGTCTCCCATATCGCCTCTGGCCGAACTGCCCGGTGATACGTGGAAATAGTCCGAGTACATCACAGAATGCGGAGATGTCAGGACTATGGTGTCAGGCTTCAGCTCCGCGGCAAACGCGGCGGCCTTTTCGTACGCCGCGGCGGTAGCGTATATCTTCTTTTCCTCGCCTCTCCCGACTTCCGGAAGGATGATCGGGGGATGGGGGACCATTATCGCACCGGCTATGGACATATCGATTCCTCCCTTCATGTATCTCTTCTGATTATAGTCCAACGCCGGGCCAAATTCCACACAGGGAAGCCGGAAGGGGACGCCGCTCTTTTGATATCGCCCGTAATGTGGTACAATCAATCCGTCAATAATCGTATATGAGGCGGAGGATATGGAAAAGCTCGGCAGGATCAAAATACTGGACGGTACGGTACTTAAACTTATTGCGATGGTATCCATGATCTTTGACCACGTGGGGGACAATTTCTTCCCGGACCGGGTCTGGATGCGCGTTATCGGACGCGTCGCGATGCCCATCTTTGCGTTCTGCCTGGCAGAAGGCTTCAGCCATACCCGCGACAAGATGAAATACCTCAGGAGGATGCTGGCCTTCGGGATCGTGAGCGAGATCCCCTTTGACCTGGTCACGGCGGGCAAAGTCCTCGAGTTCAGCCATCAGAACATCATGCTGACCTTCACGTGGGCGATCGCCGGCCTGCTCCTATTCGACAGGGTCATGGAGAAGATGGAAGGGAAGGGGAGATATGTCCTCGCGGCCATGATATTCGCCGTGTTCTTCGGGGCGTCGGTCTTCCTCAGGCTGGACTACAATATGCTGGCCATGGCGCTCATATTCGTATTCTACCTGCTGAGGGAGAAGGCTTCGTGGATCAGGAACGCGGCTGCCGCAGCCGTCCACGCGCTCCTGAGGAACGTAGGGATCTACTGGTTCGGGCTCCTGGGATTCATCCCGATCCTGCTGTACAACGGCAAGCGCGGCAGGGGCCTTGAGTGGCTGTTCTACGTTTTCTATCCGGGGCACCTGCTTTTGATATTCATGATAAAACAGTTCATCATCTGATACCGGGAGGCCGGAAGTGAAGATCACTCTGATAAGACACGCGAAAGTAAACATGAAGTGGGAGAAGAAGTACGACTCGGCCGGTTTCAACGCGGACGAGGCGCGCTACGACGAATCCCCGATATTCACGGACAAAGGCAGCCGCCTCGAGAGCGGCGGCCGCCCGATATACGTGAGCACACTGAAGCGCACCCACGACACCGCGAGGCTTTTGTTCGGGGAGGACGCGGAGCTCACCGAGACTCCCCTCACCAGGGAGGTGCCGGTCAGCGCATTCATCGAGACGAAGAAGAAACTGCCCAAGAATCTCTGGAAGGCGGTCGGAAGGACCAGCTGGTTCCTATGCCTGGGCAGCCAGCCGGAGACGCGCAGGGACACCAGGGCCCGCGCTGAGAAGTTCCTCGCGGAGCTGGAGGCGAAGGGTGAGGACGCGATAGTGGTCGCCCATGAGGTCTTCCTCTACAGCATGGAGCGCGTGCTGAAGAAGCACGGTTACCGGATCACGCGCGAGAATCCCTTCAGGATCAAAAACCTCGAGCAGATCACCGCGGAGAAGGAAATATAGATGCGGAAGCTGTGGATGCGGCCCGCGGCGGCGAAGTGGGCCTGCTGCGGGCTGAAATATTTTTTGATAAAAACTGCGGACGGTGTGACCCGGCGCGACGTTTCGGTAGTATAGGGGTGAGGATATCCCGATGAGAGAAGAGATAAAAGACGAAAAGATAATAGAGCTTTTCCTGAAACGTGATGAGGCTGCGGTCTCGTGCGCTTCGGAGAAATACGGCGCGTACTGCACCGCGGTCGCCGGGCGGATCCTGGCGGACAGGAGCGACGTGGAGGAATGCGTGAGCGACACTTGGCTCGGAGCGTGGAATTCCATCCCGCCCCATGTGCCGAAAGTGCTGAGGACTTTTCTGGGCAGGATCACGCGCAACCTTTCGCTGAAGCGCAGGCGCGACCTTTCGGCGGCGAAGCGCGGAGGCGATCA
>JAFWFF010000228.1 GCA_017515765.1 Bacillota bacterium
AACGTTGATGTAGGGAGCAAAGAGCCTCTTGTTGTTGACCGTTATGAAAAGGTCAGCGTTGATGATCGGGAAGTCGGCGCACTTCTCAAGGAACAGAAGATGCGCGAGCCCGTAGTCGACCTCGTGGTTGCCGAGCGAGACGACGTCCGGCTTCATCAGGTTGATCATGTCTATCGTCGAGATGCCCAGGTACTCCTGGTCGATGATCGAGCCCCTGAACATGTCGCCTGCGATCGCGTATATGGTGTTCGGGTTGGCGTTCCTGACCGACTTGATATAGCCGGAAAGCCTCGGGAGCCCTCCCGTTTCCTTTCCGTCCACCATCTGCGGCAGCCAGTCGCCGTGCATGTCGTTGGAATGAAGAATGGTGATGTGGGAAGTCATTTCTGCCTCCTTCTCCCGGTATCACTCATCCGGGTCGAACCGTTCAAAAATAACCAGCGCGCCATCCGCCTCCGCGGCCAGCATGTCCTCCTTGGAATCTATAGTCCAGTTGACCTCCTGCACTCCGGACCTTACGCAGAGCCTCAGGAAGATATTGTGTCTGTCCTCGAACCTGTACGCTATGAAATCGGGCCTGGACAGGAAGTTCATCCTCAGGGTCGTGAGAAGCACTCTCTGGTAAGCCGGAAGGTCCTCGCTCCTTTTGATGAAGTCCTGCGCGAGCTGTCCCCTGCAGATCCAGGGCCTCAGCTTTCTGACCTCGGCTATCGCCCTGGGATCGAAGGACTCGATGCAGAAGTCCCCCTCATAGGTATCCAGCCTTTTGCAGACCGCTTCAGCGAGGGCCCTGTGGTTCCCGCCGTAAGTCTTCAGCTCGATGATCAAAGGGGCCTTGCCCTCAAACAGTTCCAGTACTTCGTCCAGGAGCGGCACTTTGTTGTCGGTCCCCTCGAGCCTGAGCCCGGCCAGCTCATCCTTCGTCAGATCTTCTATTACGCCTTCCGCTCCGGCGCACCGCATCAGGTCGGAATCGTGGAAGACCGCGAGCGTTCCGTCCTTAAGGAGATGAACGTCGAGCTCCGCGCCCCAGCCGCGCTCTATGGCGCGCTTAAACGCCGGGATCGAGTTCTCGGGGATCTGAGGCTTGTCGTGATATCCCCTGTGGGCATAGCGCCATTTGCAGAGCTCAGCCCACGCGGGGTGGCCGGTCCTTCCGGAACCGGTCCAGATGAACGCGGCTGCGGTTATGAACGCCGCCTCAAATAGTCTTTTCTTTTTCATCAGTCATCCATATCCTCGAAAGCTTCGAGGCCTTTCTTCGCGACAGCTTTGTTGTCGCCGAACTTAACGAACAGCATGGTGATGAAGCTCAGGGCCACGAACACTGAACTGTACGGGAAGAGCACCAGATAGTTGATATTGCTCATCAGGAAGCCGGCCAGTATCGGGGTCACCACCTGGGCGGCCATGGAAGCGGTGTAGTAGTAACCGGTGAATTTGCCGACGTCGGAGCTCTTGCACATCTCGACTACCATCGGGAGGCTGTTGACGTTGATCGCGGCCCAGGCGAGTCCGACGAGCGCGAATACTATGAACATCACAGGCGTGATGCCGTGAGCGTTTTTGGTGAGGAAGTATCCGAGCATGAAGCATACGGAAAGGAGCACGCAGCCTGCCATTATGGTCTTCTTTCGGCCTATCTTCGACGCGATGATGCCGATCGGGATATACGAGATTATCGCTCCGCCGGTCGCGATCAGGAGGCAGGTCGAAGCTCCGCCGAGCCCCTGCCCCATCACCACGCTGACGTAGGTGGTGAACCATGTGGTGATGCCGTTATACCCTATGAACCAGAGCGCGATCGAAGCGAGCAGGAAGCCGAGGCTCTTCTTTACCTCAGGCGGCAGCACTTCGTTGCCCGCGGCGTCCTCTTCGGCGAGGTTCCACTCGGGGTGCTTCTCCTCCAGGGCTTTGTTCTCAGCCGCGAGCTTGGGCTCTTTGATTATGAGGAAGAGCAAAGCTACCGCGACGAACATGATTGCCGCGACCACGATAAACAGCAGCTGGTAGTTGACGTGCGCGACGCCTTCGGTCTTCGCCTTCGGGTAGGTCACCGCGGCGACTCCCAGGTAGATGATGCCGCCCAGCGCGCCCATCAGGTTGATGATCGCGTTCGCCTTCGATCTGAGGGGCTTTGGCGTGACGTCCGGCATCAAAGCGACCGCCGGCGACCTGTAGGTGCCCATCGCTACGAGGAGCAGCCCCAGCACGATCACGAAGGAGATCAGCTTGAAGGGCGACGGGTTCGCGGCGTAGCTGTTGTCCAGAAGCGGCAGGATGTTCATCAGGATGATCGCGCAGCCCGTTCCGAAAAGGATGAAGGGCATCCTGCGGCCGATCTTTGTCCCGGTCCTGTCGGACAGCGACCCGAAGAACGGGAGCAGGAACAGCGCCAGGATGTTGTCCGCCGCCATTATGGCTCCTGAGAAGGTCTCGTTCAGATGGAAGGTGTTGGTGAGGATGAGAGGCACGATATTGTCGTACATCTGCCAGAACGCGCAGATGGACAGGAATGCCAGTCCTACCATAAACGTGCGTGTGTTGTTGAGTTTGACTTCGTTCATTTTGATCACTCCCCTGCCAGCATCCGGCAGTACAGTTCCCTGATATTCTCCATCACATATGTCGGTTCATAACCGTAGTGTTCTATGTCCTCGACGGTCCCCTCGCCCGAGAGCATCAGCACCGAGTCGATCCCGGCGTTGACTCCGCACGCGATGTCCGTATATACGCGGTCCCCGACTATGCAGGTCTCCTCCGGGGTACATCCGAACTTCTCCATGGCAGCATACGCGATGTCCGGCTGTGGTTTACCATAAATACGTTCAGGTCGCCTCTTTGCAGCCACCGCCAGCATCTCTATCACGCTCCCGCAGTCCGGCGCGCTGCCGTACCAGGTCGGGCATACCATGTCCGGATGTGTTGCAAAATAGCGCACTCCGCGTCCCAGAAGTATGCAGCAGTCCTCCAGTTTCCGGTAGGTCAGCTCCGTATCGTAGCCGAGCAAAACCGCCGTCGCCCGGTCGAGTTCCTCCGTCTCCGCAATCCTTATCCCGGCCTCCCTGAGCTGCCGCTTCAGCGATCCGGTGCCGCAGACGTAATAGACCTCCGACTTGTCGAGCCTGGCCGCGGCGACGTCGGCCGAGGTCAGGAAATCGTCCGCCTCGGTCTCTATCCCCAGCCGTGCCATCTTCTCCATATAGCTGTCGGTCCCGCGCGAGGAATTGTTGGTCAGGAACACGTATCTCCCGCCCTGCTTCCTGACGGCCGAAAGGAAGTCCTTTGATCCGTCGAAGAGGGTGTCGCTGAGGTACAGCGTCCCGTCCATATCCATCAAAAACAGTTTCTTTTCGCTGAGCTTCATTTGATTATCTTCTTGTAGTAGGAATTGATCTGGTAAAGCGCCGCGCAGGGGTTGTGGGCCAGCACTCTGTCCTTGGCGACCAGGGTGGTCACGAGCGCTTCGGAATACTTGTAGAACAGGCTGTCATGCCCGACGCAGAGACCCATGACTATGTTGAGGTCCGTGCCGGCCTGGTTCAGGACTTCCGCCTGCATTATCGGGTTGCACATCACTATGCCGGTGATCTCGGTCTTCTCGACGGGCACTCCCACGCTCGTCTTATCAAAGGATCCGATCTTGCAGACCGCCCCGTATACCTCAAATCCCTTCTTCCTCAGGATCTTCGCGAGCGTCCTGCTCTCGTTGATGAGGCCTGAGCAGGTCGCTATTCCGATCTTGTGATAGCCCAGCCTGTTGGCAAACTCTATGATCTCCTGCACGCGCGTGTACTGAAGATAAAAATCGTTCTCTATCTCAGCGGACACCGCCGATACCCTGCGGTTCTCCTCTTCCTCATAGAGCTTTCTGACCTTCTCCACCGTCTCCTCCGAGAGCGCAGTCGTAAGGCAGAAATCCGGGTAGTACTTATCCCTGTCCTCGCAGTTTATGACTCCGCAGTCAACGCACGAAAGCCTGATGTTCTCATCCATTTCTCTTCTCTCCTATCTCCCCTATCTACGTTATTGTGGCGATCCGGCTCCCGTTCCGCTGTCTCCGGCTCCGGTAACGCAGCGATCCGGCCATCCCCGGCCAAAAGCCTTCTCTATCGCTTATTATTGTACCATTCCGTGCGCAATAATTGAACCACTTCAGGCACTTTTTGTCCCGCGCCGGCGGGCGAGCCGCACAGATCCTCCGCACCTGCGCCTTGCAGTGTCCCCCGCCATGCTTGGCCGCGCCTGTCGCTGACCAGCTCTTTTTATTGGAGAAGCCGTTTTTTTCTGCTTCTCCACCAGCCTGCGGCTTATTTTTTTGCTTCTCCAATAAAATCGCTGCAAAAGCGGGCGGGTTTTATCCGAGAAGCCGTTTTTTCCGGCTTCTGCTATAGCAGACGGCTGTTTTTTTCGCTTCTCCGTAAAAAACGCGGCGGAAGCAGGCGGTTTTTTTCCGAGTAGCGGTTTTTTTCGGCGTCTGCGATAGCAGGCAGCAAATAATATGGCTTCTCCGCATAGAAATTGCCGGCCGCGGAGCGGGAATTGCCAGCCGCGGGGCGGCTTTGATCGTTTGTTGTGGCAAAGCTGCGGAAGTTTTGATAT
>JAFWFF010000229.1 GCA_017515765.1 Bacillota bacterium
AGCCGCAGGTGAAGCAGGATTTGTAGAGGACCATGAGCCTGACCGGCTTGATCTTCATGAGCTCCGAGTAGTTATAGATGATCTCCATGATGTGGCCGCATTTTTTCGGGGAGCCGGACGGGGCTTCCGCTGCCGCTTCATGGACCGGAAGAGCCCGGTTGTCGGGGTCGCCGGCTTTGTTAAGGATGGCGGAGGAGATCATGCTCGCAGCGGTGATAAGGCCGAACGTCAGGCCTATGATGCGCCAGCCCTTCGGTGAATCGTTCCCGTACACCGAGAAGAACAAAAGGGGAACGATGTATCCCAGGCCGTTTCCGCAGACGGAGAAGAGCCTCTGGATCGTGCGGAGCCAGGTCCTCTCGTCATATCCCCTTACAAGCTCTGCGCCGAGGGCCTGGTTGGGGATCTCAAACGTTGAGAAGAAAAGCCTGAACAGCGCCGCAAACACTAGATAGTAGGCAAAGAGTACCACCGGGGAGGTAGATTCATTCCCGATGCGGTTGGTCGCCAGCATCAGTATGGGGAGCATCGCCGCTCCGGCCAGGAACATGAAGGGACGCCTGCGTCCCCATCTCGACCTGAAGCCGTCGGATATATTCCCGATCAAAACCCCCGCGATGACTTCCGCGAACAAAGCAAGCGAGGAGATCGTCGCGGCTGCGACCGATGACAGCCCCACGCAATTGGTCAGAAAAAGGACAAGGTATGTGCCCATCATCACATAGGACGCACCTTGCCCGACAAAACCCACTCCGTATCTGGCACTCTTCTTATAGATCTCTTTCATTACCCGGACCCTGACAGCTTATCGCACGGTTATCGCTTATCGCACTAAACGCAGTAATATTTAAAGAACTCCATGAACAGCCTGCAGCCTGCAGCAAGGCTTTCCGTATCGAGCCACTCCTCGCGGGTGTGGCAGCCTCCGCCTACGGCGACTCCCAGGCAGATCGCCGGGATCCCCGCGGCGAGAGGGATGTTGCAGTCTGTAGAAGCGGACGTCAGGATGGCTTCCTTTCCCGCTGCGCTGCGCACCGCGGCAGAGCCTCTCTCCACCAGGTCCGCCATGGCCGCTTTGTCCACGTCCCCTGTGCAGGGGCGTTCGCCGATCAGCTCTACAGTGACCTCCGCGTCATCGGGAGTGCACTCCTTAACGATCGCCTCGAAAGTCTGCCTCATCTGCTCCAGGCACCTGCGGTCGTCCGACCTGTACTCGTACAGCATCTCCGCGTCCTGAGCGATCGTGTTGACAGACGTTCCTCCGGATATCGCGCCGACGTTGTATGTGGTGCGGCTCTCTCCCACGACGGGGACTTTGACCTTATACAGCTCGGTCACGAGCTCCGCAAGGACCTGGATCGCGTTCCTTCTGCCAAAACAGCTGAACGAATGCCCGCCCTCGGTCTTCGCCGAGACCCTGTACCTGTGCGAACCGACCGCGCTTGTCACTATGTAGTCGAGATCCGACCCGTCGAGCGTGACGAGCTCCTTCATCCTGCTCCCGTATCTTCCGACGATCGCGCGGCAGCCCTTCAGGTTGCCCAGGCCCTCCTCGCCGGAATTCGCGACGAACAAAACGCCCGTCCCGGTCGGCAGGGCGTTTTTCACAATAAATCTGGCACAGATCATCAGAACCGCGAGGTTGGAAGTGTCGTCCGTGATCCCGGGGCAGCGCATGATCCCGCCCTCTTCGGAGAAAGGCATCGGCTCGGTATCCGGAAAGACTGTGTCCGTGTGGGCCATCAGCACGGCCACGTCGTTATCCTCCGTCACATTGTACGGGAAGACCACGTTCAGGGCTTCGTCAACAAAGGCTCCGCTCCCGAGGTTCTCATCGAACCATCTCTTGCAGAACTCCGCCCGCTTCTCCTCATGGTTTGAAGGCGCCGGGACCGCGCAGAGATCGCGGATGAGCTGTTTCAGCTCATCCTGTACGCCTGCGATATATTCTTCCTGCGATAACTTCTCTGTATTCATCTTTGATCGATATAGAAATACGCCTAGTTCGACGCCGGGGCGTTCTTTGCCATAACGATAACGACTTTATACTCCGGGGCGACGCCGCTGACCAGAGGCTGGAAGGTCTCCCAGCTCTTGGCGACTGCGATCTCGTCCGCCTGGTCCAGGAACTCCTGCTGCGACAGGTACTCCGTCATCTCCGCCATCACCTGCTTCTCCAGCTCGTTCTGCTGCTCGGCAGTCAGTTTGATGTCGGTGAAGGCGAGGAGGCCCATCTCGGTGTCCTCGAACTCTATGTTGTCAAAATCGGGATTGACGTACTGGAGCTTCGCCTCAGGGACGGTGATGCGGACCTCCTTCGCGTCGTTGTCGACGGTTATCGAGTCCCCGTTGACGCCTGAGAGGTCTATGGTATAGACTCCCGTGCCGTAGTAGGTTATCACCTTGCTTCGCTTGAAGATGTCCCAGTTCCCGAAGGTGTATTTGGTGATCGTGGTGGACTGCTGGACCGGGAGCTCCATGACGATGAGCTCCTTATGCTGCGTCGCCTCGCCGACGACCGCCTCCTGGAAATCCGCGACCGTATAGCCGGTGAAGTGCTCGTCGATCTTCTCGCCGACCTTGCCCTCCTCGTGGGTCTTCTCCCAGAAGGGCTCGTAGTTCTTCGCGAAGACGTACATTCCGATCGCCCCGATCAAAAGGCCCGCGATCAGTCCGTAGACCAGGCCTTTGATCCAGCTGCCGGCATGGGAACCCCTGCGTCGCGCGGCGCGCTCCGCTTTGCGGCGCTCCTTCTTTACCTTCTTCAGTGTGTCCGCGTTGTCTTCCGCAGCCGCGGCCTTCTCGAGTTCGAACAGGCGCTTCTCCTCCTCGAGCTTTTCGCGTTCCTCGGCCAGAGAGTCCGGCGTTTCTTCTTTGATCATGTCTCTTATCTCGTCGCTCATGCCTGCCTCCTCTCACCGCTTACTCCGGCCTTCAGCGGATCGCCGTCAGCGAATCCCTGCCGCATTTCTCGAGCAGGTCCTCCCATTTGGCGTCCACATAATTCTGCGCTTCCTCGATGGTCCATTCGTTTCCGGGTTTGAACATATGTCTGAATCTTCCCTGCGTCTTCAGGAACTCCTCGACGGGAAGTTTCTTCTTTGGCATATAGCTGAGATACCATCTGCCGTCGATGACCTCATAGAGCGGCCATACACAGGTCTCCACAGCCAGTCTGCATATCTCCGGGAGCTGCTCCGCGGAATACTGCCAGCCTCTGGGGCAGGGTGCCAGCACGTTGACAAACGCGGGACCCGGCATGTAGATCGCGCGGTGCGCCTTCTCGTGGAAGTCCTTGAAATTCCCGATGAACGTGGTCTGGGCGGCGTAGGGGATGCCGTGCGCCACCATTATCGTGGTGAGGTCCTTCTTGTTCTGCTTCTTTCCGGTCGAAACGCTTCCGACGGGCGTCGTGGTCGCGTTCGCGAACCTCGGCGTCGATCCGGATCTCTGGATACCCGTGTTCATATACGCCTCGTTGTCGTAGCAGAAATACGTCATGTCGTGACCGCGCTCCATCGCTCCGGAAAGAGACTGGAAGCCGATATCGTAGGTGCCTCCGTCCCCGCCGAGAACAAGGAATTTATAGTTCGTGTCATCCAGCTTGCCCTTGCGCTTCAGTACGTTGTAAGCTGCCTCCACACCTCCGCAG
>JAFWFF010000230.1 GCA_017515765.1 Bacillota bacterium
CTCAAACCGCTCGTCTTCACCAGGAAATACATGCCCTACCTCCTGCAGGTAGTCGGCACAGGCTCTTCCAGCGCGGCGATCCCGCTCAATATGAAGATCTGCGACGACCTGGGCATCGACAAGAAGGTATATTCGCTTTCCATCCCGCTCGGCGCCACGGTCAATATGGACGGGACCACGATCTATATGGCGGTGTTCGGCCTGCTTCTTGCCAGGCTTTACGGGCTGCCGATCAATCTGCCTGTCTACTTCACGATGACCTTCGCCATCCTGCTGCTCTCGGCAGGAGCTCCGCCTGTGGTGGGTTCGGCGATCATCTGCCTGACCGCGCTGCTCCGCACCATCGGTCTCCCGGTCGAAGAGGCCGTATCGATGGTCATCGGGATAGAGGTCATCGCCGGCTTGCTCAGGACCGCGAACAACGCGGTCTGCGATATGGTGGGCTCGCTTGTTGTGGCCAACCAGGAAGGCCTGCTTGACAAAGACAAATATTACTCTTCGGGCGAATAGCGCCTCAAGGCTGACCAAAGCGAAAGCCGGCAGATATGGATATAACGCAGGAATTCTACGACGGCATGGCGCCGCAGTATGACAAGCTTTTTAAGGACTGGCAGGAGGATTCGAGGGAGCAGGCTTTGATCCTGGACTCCCTGTTTGAGGAGTACGGTCTCGGCCGCGATTCATGCATTCTGGACTGCGCCTGCGGTATAGGAACGCAGGCAATAGGGCTCGCCGCTCTCGGGTACAGCGTGACAGCCTCGGATATCAGCCGGGCCGAGCTTGCCGAGGCAAAGGAGCGCGCGAAAGAGAGAAACGTGAGGATCCGCTTTGAGCGCGCTGATTTCCGGGCTCTGGAGGATTGTTTCGCGGAGCGGTTCGACATAGTGATCGCGATGGACAACGCGCTTCCGCATATGCTCACGCACGAGGACCTCGGGAAGGCCGCCGGGAGCATCGCAGGACGCGTGAGGCCCGGCGGCGTCTTTGCTGCCAGCATCCGGGACTACGACAGCCTGCTGGAGACCAGGCCTCCTTACTCGCCACCCTACGTCCACAGCACTGACAAGGGCCGGAGGGTATCATTCCAGACCTGGGACTGGAAGGGCGAGAACTACCGGCTGACGCAGTATATGATCGACGATGAGGAGGAACTCAGCGTCAGCAGGTTCGAATGCGAATACCGCGCCGTAAGGCGGGCGGAGCTCACGGACCTGCTCATCTCCGCCGGATGCAGCAAGGTCTCGTGGAAGTTCCCGGAGGAGACGGGGTTCTACCAGCCCATAGTGATAGCCGTAAAGTGAATGACCAAAGGCCGGCAGACTTCCGGTCAAAAGCGTGACGCAGGGTCACGCTTTTTTGATGCGGCGGTGAGTTTGGTATTGACATTCGCGCGCCGAAGAGTATGATAAGTATAACAAATCATACTTATTACACTCATGCGGAAGGAGACCGATCATGAAAAATGGACCCGCAGGGAAATACGCATTCACCGCGACGGTAGGGGAGAAAGGCCAGATAGTTATCCCCAAACAGGCGAGGGAACTGTATGACATAAAGCCGGGAGATACGCTTTTGCTTCTGTGCGACGAGGTGCTGGGCATAGCGATCCCCCCGAAGAAAAGCTTCAGCAATATGTTCGCGACAGTATTCGGACAGGAGGAGAGTGAAGAATGAGCACGCCTGTACTTGAAGTAAAAGGCCTCGCCAAGCGCTACCCGGCGTTCTGCCTCGAAGACGTCGGATTCTCACTCAGCGCCGGCAGGATAATGGGATTCATCGGAAGGAACGGGGCAGGGAAGACCACCACTCTGAAGTCCCTCCTGGACCTGGTGCATCCGGACGGCGGGAGCATAAGGTTCTTCGGCATGGATTACGCGGGAAACGAGCGGGCGATACGCCAGCGGATCGGCTTCGCGAGCGGGGGAGTAAACTATTATCCCCGCAGGAAACTGAAAGAGATAGCCGGCGTGACCAGGCTTTTCTACGACAGCTGGGACGAGGAAGCGTACAGAAGGTATCTCGCCGCGTTCGGGCTCGACGAGGAAAAGAAGCCGATGGAGCTTTCCGAGGGGATGAAGGTGAAGTTCAATCTGGCCATGGCGCTCTCGCACAGGGCGGAGCTTTTGATCCTGGACGAGCCGACCAGCGGGCTGGATCCGATCTCGCGCGACGAGCTGCTCGAAGTTTTCCTGGACCTCGCCGCGTCCGGGACCGCGATCCTCTTCTCTACCCACATCACTACAGACCTTGAGAAGTGCGCGGACGACATCACGTACATCAGGGAAGGCAGGATCAAAGCCTCATCCACCCTGGACGATTTCCTGAACGGCTACAGGATGATCGACCTTCCTAAGGGGACCCCTGCGCCTGAGGACGCTCTGGGCGTTTCCCACAGCAGGAACGGGATCAGCGTGCTGCTCAGGGCAGAGAACGCCGCAACTGAGGGCGCGGTCAGACCGGGACTCGAGGATATAATGATCCATCTGGAAAAGGGAATGGAGGCGGAGTGAGATGAACGCATTGCTGACAAAAGAATTCAGGCTCGCCGCGACGAAGCTCACGTACTTCTTCCTGGTCTTCAGCCTCATGACATTCATACCGGGCTATCCGATACTGGTCGGCGGGTTCTTCGTCTGCCTGGGCATATTCTACTCCTTCCAGTCCGGCCGCGAGCAGAACGACACGGTATATACGGCGCTCCTGCCTCTGCCGAAGACCAGCCTCGTCCAGTCAAAATTCCTGTTCACCGTATTCATCGAAGCGGTGGCATTCCTCCTGACGGGGGTCTTCACGGTGATACGGATGCTCGCGATGAGCAGGGCTGAGGTATACCTCACGAACCCGATGATGAACGCGAACCTGTTCTTCCTGGGCGGGATCCTCGTGATATTCGCGCTTTTCAACCTGA
>JAFWFF010000231.1 GCA_017515765.1 Bacillota bacterium
CCCCCACGCGCAACAATTATTGTAGCACGGCTTAGAGGGTTTGTCCACCACTTTTTTCTGTCCGGCTTTTCCGGCACTCAGCCGTTCTTTTTCAGGCGCGATGTGTTCACCAGTGTCGTGATGAACAGAACGATCCAAAGGGCGAATCCCGTCAAGGCCATGGACTCGGAGAGGATAAACTCGCCCCTCAGGGCGCCGAACCCGGCCCTTATGGCGAATATCCCGACAGGCACCAGGAAATAAGAAAGGAAATACTTTCCGAGAGCGCTTCCGGTGTCCTCTCCGTACTGTTTCTCCCTGCGCACGCAGGCTATGGTCCAGAGGATGAGCACGAGCAGCGCGGCAAGAGTGAAATGCCATGTCAGGAAGCGGCCGAAGAAGTTCGACTCAAAATCGGCCCTGCCGTCAAAGAACACTCCGAACAGAGGATAGAGCGCGCTGAAGTCAGACCTGTAGTTCATCCCCCCGAGCAGATTTGCCGCAACGGGGTACAGCATATATATCAGAGCGAGTATCTCGCCCCATAAAGACATGATCTTCTTTGCTCCGGGGATCATGGTTCGCTTAGGCGCAGGTGTCCGGGTCCTTCCGGACGACGATGATCTTCCCCCGGTGCCGTAGTCGCTGTATCCTCCGGATCCATAACTCGTGTTTGTGTCATAGTATGAATCGGAGCCGGAATAGGTCGAGGCGTCGTAGGATGTGTCTGACCCGCTCCCGCCGAAATCCCTGTAATAGGAGTCGCCGTAATGGGAATCGCCGTAATACCCGGAATCCCTGTCCCTTGCCCGTTCGCCAAGCCCGCTCTCTGTATACGAGAGGTCGTTGTAACCGAGATCGTTGTAGCCCAGATCGTTGTAACCCAGGTCGTTATAGCCCAGGTCGTTGTAATTCAGCGTGATCTTCCCGCTGCCAAAGGGAGCTCCGGGGCCTTTAAAAGGCAGCTGCTGACCCGCGTAGGCAAGCCTGAGCTCTTCCGGCGAGAAAAGCTCCAGTTCGCCCCGCTCAAAAAACTTCTGTATGCCTGTCCGTTCTTTCATATCAGCATTTCTCCTTCAGCAAGCAGTTTCCGCACGATCGGGTTCATGTCCCGGGGGCAGGAAGTTTCGCACTCCCTTATCCTCCGGCTCATATAGTTTATCATTTCCTTGAGCACATAACAATTGAACGGGTCCGGCGCCTCTATGTCGCCCGCCATTATGGAGCGGCTGTTGCACCCTCCCTGACACATGCCGTAATATTCACATGCCGCGAGACATTTTTCCCTTCTCAGGATCGCTCCTCTCGCGAGCCTGCCGTAAGCCGGACCGTCGAACACCTCCTGAAGGCTCCCGACCTCCGCGATGTTCCCGAGCATGTATTCATCCGTGTAGCTCCTGCCGCAGGGGTAGATGTCCCCTTTGCTGTCCACGCCGAGCCAGCGGTAGAGGCATGAGCCGTAAACGCAGTCCTTCCCGCGCCTGCCGAAGAGGATGTTCAGATACTGCCCGATCGGTTCCACCGGCACCGCGCTCGGGTCTTTCAGCCAGTAATCAAAGAGTTTTCCGAGCTCCGCGGTGTATTCCTCCGCAGTCAGGGCTTTATCCGGGATCTCCATGGCGCTGCCGTCCGGGAACATCGGGTTGAACTTCATCGGAAGCCCCAGGCCTTTAAAGTACTCGTACATCTCGATCTGCCTGCCCGCATTGTCCGCGTGGATGACCGATATGGACGCCGGCCCGAGCTTCGGACGGGCGGCTATCTTTCTTAGCACGGCATCGACCGCGTCCGTTTCCCCCCTGAGACCGTTGCAGGTCCCGGGGCCGTCAAAGGATACGCTGACTGAAAAACCGTTTTTCTCAAAGAAGTCCAGGTACTCGTCGTCCAGCAGGGTCCCGTTCGTCTGAACGCCGTTCGAGATGCGCTGCCCGGGCCTTCGGTAACGTTCCTCAAGCCTGACTATCTCTCTGAAATACTCATGCCCCGTGAGCAAAGGCTCCCCGCCGTGCCATATGTACCTGACCCCGTCATACCCGGTCTCCGCGAGCCTGATCAGCTTTTCC
>JAFWFF010000232.1 GCA_017515765.1 Bacillota bacterium
AGAGACTCACGGATTTGGAATACGCAGAGAGACGTGGGAGCGCATAGCCCGGGCCTATGAGGATCCGGGCATAGTTATTTTCACCGACCCGGACCACGCGGGAAGGGAGATAAGGCGCGCAATACTCGGGAGATTCCCCGGGGCGGCGCGGGCGAACCTGACCTTTGATCAGGCGGAGAAGGACGGCGACATAGGGATCGAGAACGCGCAGCCGGAGGACATCCTGAAAGCCCTCGCGCGCGTCTGCACCGTAGAGTATCCGGAGGACGCGGATGACGAGGCACGGACCTCGGCCTCGGCGGGCTCGGCGGATGCCGCGAAAGAGCCTGCGGCGACGCCTGCCGACCTGGAGGAGCTGGGACTCACCGGCCGGCCCGACTCTTCCGCCAGGAGGGCAAAGGCGGGAGCCGCGCTCGGAATAGGCTACTGCAACGGCAGGACGATGGCAAAGCGTGTGGCCGCGCTGGGTATAAGCAGGAGAGAACTGGAGGAAGCGCTGGGAGAGGCGCGGGACTGATGATAGATCTTTATTCACCGAAATCGATAAGGGCGATAGCCGACAGGTTCGGGTTCAGGAACAGGAAGAGCCTCGGGCAGAATTTCCTGACGGACAGGAACGTCGTGCTTGAGATGATCGCTTCCGCCGGGATCACGAAGGATGATACGGTCATCGAGATCGGGCCCGGGATCGGGGCGCTGACCAGAGAGCTTTCCGCAAGCGCCGGAAAGGTAATCGCGCTGGAGATAGACAGGGATCTTTTCCCCGTGCTTGAGTTCACGCTGAGCGGCTGCGAGAACGTGGAAGTGGTCCACGCCGACGTGCTGAAGACCGATATCGGGGAGCTCATCCGGGAGAACGGCGGAGCGAAGGTGATCGGGAACCTGCCCTACTACATCACCACGCCCATAATCATGCGGCTCCTTGAGACCCGCCCCGCGCCGGACAACATCACGATCATGATGCAGAAGGAAGTCGCGGAGAGGATACTCGCCGAAGCCGGAAGCACGGAGCGCGGGGCTTTGTCCGTCGCCGTGCAGTACCACTGCGAGACCGAGGAAGTCATCGAGGTGCCGAGAGAGTCCTTCTCGCCGGCCCCGAAGGTGGATTCCGCGGTGCTGAAGCTGACGCCCAGAAAAGAAAGCCCGGTCAGGACTGACGACAAGGAACTGTTCTTCCGCTGCGTCAGGGCAGGCTTCGGTCAAAGGAGAAAGACGCTTTACAACTCGCTGACGGGAACGGGATACAGCAAAGAAAAGATAGGCGCCGCGCTGGACAGCCTCGGGATAGAGAGGAACCGCCGCGCGGAAACGCTGACGATGCAGGAATTTGCCGATATTGCCAACGAACTTGGAAGATAAAGGAGGGATGCGGAGTGAGAATAGAGACAGAGCATCTTATACTGAGACCTTACGAGATCGAAGACGCTGTCGCGCTTTTTTCAGTGGCGTCCGACCCCAATGTCGGGCCGCACGCGGGCTGGAAACCGCATGAGAGCGTAGAGGAATCGGAGCAGGTGCTCCGGGACATACTTCTTCCGGCCGGAGCTTTTGCCATAGTAAACAAGAAGGACGGAAGACTGATCGGGGCGATAGCCCTGGAGCCCGACCGCTACAGGCCGGACGCAAACAGCCGAGAGCTCGGGTACTGGCTGGTATCCGACATGTGGAACCAGGGGCTCATGACAGAAGCCGCAAGAGCAGTGATGAAATACGGGTTCCGCATCATGGGCCTTTCCCAGATAGGGATCTGCACCTCGCCCGAAAACGTGAGATCGCAGGCGGTCATAAAAAAATGCGGATTCACGCACGAGGGCAGGATCCGCAGGACTTACAAGATATTTGACGGTTCGCTCCGCGACTCGATGATCTATTCGATCACGAGAGAGGAGTACGAAGCGATGTACGGAAAGGACGACGAGTAGGGGTCAGGACGGACGGCTGCCGGTAAGGCCCAGCCAGATGAAGGTCCTGAGCTCGTCCAGGGTGAGCTTCCTTAAGGAGCATCTTCCGATGGCCTCGGGGATGATCATATTGATCTTCCCGTTGCGGATCTTCTTGTCCATGCGGGCGAGGCGGAAGATCTCCTCTGGATCGTAGCCCAAAGAAGTGTCAAGGCCGAAGGATTCCAGGATCCCGGCGAGCTCGCCGCTTATGTCGTTTCCGGTATAGCCGGCAAGATAAGCGCCTCTCGCCTCGGCGACCATCCCCTTGGCGACCGCCTGTCCGTGGGATTCCTTATATGCCGAGAGCTTTTCGATCCCGTGGCCTATGGTGTGCCCGAAGTTCAGGAGCTGTCTGAGCCCGGTGTCGCGCTCATCGGCTTCGACAAGGGATCTTTTGATCGAGATGCAGCGTTCCAGGACGTATTCGTAGCGCTTGTCGCGGATGTGCGAGATCAGGTTCGCGTCAGAGACCACGGCGTTCTTCACGACCTCGGCGACCCCGTCGTTGAAGCGCTGGACCGGAAGAGTATCAAATGTGCTGTAGTCGCAGAGGACAAGGCGCGGCTGCCAGAAGAGCCCCGCGAGGTTCTTGCCTCCGAGGATGTCGATCCCGGTCTTCCCGCCTATCGCCGCGTCGGTAGCCGCGATTACGGTGGTCGGGACCTGGACGTAGTCGACGCCCCTCAGATAGGTGCCTGCAGCGAATCCGGCCATGTCGCCGACGACGCCTCCGCCAAGCGCGAGGACCAGGTCGGTGCGCGTGATCGCGTCCTCGGCCATCGCCTCCAGGATGTTGCCGTAGGTGGTCAGCGTCTTGGAATGCTCGCCCGCCGGGAATTTGACGGTGGACACCTGAAATCCGCTGTCCCTGAGAGAATCGGACACGGTCTTCCCGAACAAAGCGTTCACCGTGCTGTCGGTGATGACGCAGACCTTCCGGGGAGTGAACAGAGCACGGAGATATCTCCCCGTGTCAGCGAGGAGCCCTTCGCCGATTATCACGTCATACGGTTTTTCGGTGGAAATGGTAAACTTCTTCATGGCTCGATTGTAACATAGGAAAATTGCATTTGCAAAAGCAGAGAGAGTATAGATGATCCGTTTTATTAAGAGACTTTTTCTCGCGGTCATCGCGGTCGCGGTGATCGCTGCGGCCTGCGTGCTCGCGGTCGACTTGCACGTCGCAGGGGCAGGCGGGAGATATATGGCATTTGAATACAAAGGCCCGGAGGCGGGGATCCCGGATGAGGCACTCGGAGAGATCAAAGCCCTCGGCGCCGACTGCATCCTGGTCCTGGGCTGCGGCATAAAGGATACCGAGACCCCGACCGACATGCTCCGGGACAGGCTCGACGCCGGGATCGCGCTCTATGAGGCGGGCGCGGCCCCGAAGATCCTTTTGACCGGGGACAACGGGACGGACTGGCATAACGAGATACACGTGATGCTGAGCTACTGCCTGGCGGCAGGAGTGCCGGCAGAGGATATCTTCTGTGACCACGCCGGGTTCTCGACCCAGGAGTCGATGCTGAGGGCGAGGGACATCTTCCGCGCGGAGCGGGTGATAGTCGTGACACAGAAATACCATGAGCCGAGGGCTCTGTACATAGGGAAGAAGATCGGGCTCGAAGTCGCGGGAGTCGCGGCATCGCAAAGCGGCCACGCGGGACAGATCGTCAGGGACGTCCGCGAGGTGCTCGCCAGGAACAAAGATTTCTACATGCTTCTTCTGGGAATGGAGAACGCGGTCGGAGGAGACACCTACGACCTTTCGGGCGACGGAAGGGTCACCCACGGGGAATAAGCCCTGGCCTCCGCCCGGGAAGGCTGCCCGGTAAGGCCGGAGGAGTTCAGAGCCTGTCTTCGGGAGCTTGGATGCGGACTTCGTAGATGCCCATGTTGGCAAGCTCGTCCGCCCGGTTGTTCATCTCGATGATGTGGCGGAATTCGTCAAGAGAGAAGCCGCTGCCGTTGATCGCGGTGAATTTCTCGTAGTGCTTCGTGACGTCGGTGTTCGGGGAATTGAGGTTGACGTGCCCTTTGACGCGGAAAAAGCGCACTTCGTGCTTCGCGGTCAGGGAGAGGAGCTCTTCCCAGAGGTCGCGGTTCTCGACGGGCTTCTTTCCGGCGGTCTTCCAGCCGTTCGCCTGCCAGTTGGCGACCCAGCCCTCGCGGAAGGCGTTGGAAACATAGGAGCTGTCGGTGAAGACGCGGATCCTGACGTCGTCGCGCTTCAGGACCTTCAGTGCCTCGATCACCGCGGAGAGCTCCATACGGTTGTTGGTGGTATTGGGAGAACCTCCGGATATGTCGAGCCGGTGTTCGCCGTACTCGAGGACCGCTCCCCAGCCGCCGGTATTGGTTTCGTTTTGATTGCCGGAGCATGCTCCGTCAGAATAGATATTAAGTATCGCCATACCCGAATTATATGCCAAAGCTTACGGCTTGGCAACCGGGCGGGCAGGCGGTCATAGTCAGGATAGGATAGAATGTCGCTTGGATTTTGGTCTTTCGGAAGCGGAAGCTCCGGAAACAGTTATCTCATACAGACTGAGGACACGTCGGTGCTGGTCGACGCGGGGTGCAGCGGGAAACGCATCTTCACCGGGCTCGCCGAGAGGGGGCTCAAGCCCTCGGACCTTGACGCCGTCCTCATAACGCACGAGCACGAGGACCACGTAAGAGGCCTCGGCATGCTGATCAAAAGGGCCCCCGGCCTCACCGTAAAGGCGACACGCGGCACGATGTCGAGGATCATGCCGAGGCTGGGCTTTGTTCCCGAGGAAGACAGCCCCCGGGCGAACGCGGAGACGGTGACGGTCGGCGAAGCCTTTGATGTCGGAAGCCTAAGGGTCAGACCGTTCCGCCTGGAGCACGACGCGGCCGAGCCCTGCGGATACAGCTTCTTCTCGGGCGGCCGGATGATCTCGGTCGTCACGGACACCGGGAGGGTGACGGACGAAATGATCCTCGCAGTCAAAGAATCCGACCTGCTCGTCCTGGAGGCGAATTACGAGCGCAACATCCTTCTTATGGGCCGCTATCCCTACAGCCTGAAGATGCGCATCCTGAGCGACTACGGGCACGTTTCGAACGAGGACGCCGCGGCGGTGCTCGCGAAGGTCCTGAGGAGCAGGGAGAAGGACAATATGCCGGTGTTCGCGCTGGCGCACCTCAGCAAGGAGAACAACACTCCCGAGATGGCGCGGATGACGGTGAGCAATATTCTTTACGAGGAGGGCTTCCGGGAGGACCGGGACTTCGCCCTCAAGGTGTTCAAAAGGGACGAGTTCGGCGAATACGTGAGGCTTTAGGCCTGCGTTCAGGCCGGCATCAGGACCGGCAAAGGGGAAACGATGAGGAAAGGAAGATCTTTGACAGCGGCCGTACTGGCCTGCATAGTGACTGTCACTGCGGCGTCGGGCTGCGATCTTCTGATGCCCGGCCCGGGCGACATCCAGATCACGGAGCCGGTGGTGAACCGCGTGGACTACTCGGATCCGGAGGCGCCGAAGGAGATAGAGTCCAGGGACATCGAGCGCTGCGACCTGGAGTTCTCGGACGACCAGGGACTGCACTACTGGATCTCGATGGAGAAGCGCGACGGCTGGGTCCTCTGCAATATGTCCACGAGCAACCACGGGCGCGAGGACTACGAGGCTCCGCTCGGAACGCTGACGGAGCTTCAGCGGATAATAGACCGCTACAACCTGGTGAGGCTGAACGGGAGCCGGTTCGAGACCCAGGGCATCCCGGGCGGCCTGGGATACAGGCTCTATGTGCTCTACGAGTCCGGGGAGGAGATAAACGCCTACGACAACGCGAGCGACGGCTTCTCTCTGGAGGAGGCCGTGGCGCTGGCGAACTGGGCGGCCGGGATCAACAAGCCCCAGTGGCCCGTCATGGAGGTGACGTCTGAGGACCTGGAGCCCGACGGCAGCTGGAATCCAAGGATCTCACAGCTGGAAGGCTGCGAGAACCTTTCGCCCCAGGTCACATGGGCGGAGGTGCCCGGGACCGGCGAATACGCTGTGTTCATGCTCTGCCCCAATCTTTCGAACGCGATGTACATGCGCTATATGGGCGCGACGGAGACCTCCATCGAGAGCGGTTTCGTGTCGAGCCTGGAGGGCGGGGAATACAGAGGCCCGTCCAATACGAGCGGCATGAGGCGCTACGTCATCTACGTCTACGCGCTCCGGAGGCCGCCGGACGAGCTGCCGGGCGACTTCCGCGGACTCAACCCCTATATCTCCGAGATCGAAAGGGAGCTTGACACAGCGGGCGGGATGCGCGGCAATATCATAGCGCGCGGCATCCTGACCGGGACGTTCAGCGGGACGGAAGACTGACCGCCGGCCGGGGCCTGCCCGGGCCTGTATGCCTGAAAGGGAAATCATGAACATCAACGTCGTCTGCGTCGGAAAACTTAAGGAGAGATACTGGACCGAGGCTTGCGCTGAATATCTCAAGCGCCTGTCTTCTTACTGCTCGGTCAAAGTCACCGAGCTCCGCGAGGCGAAGCAGCAGGGCGCCGGAGCGGCAGCGGAGGCTTTGGTCGTGGAGCAGGAGGGGAAAGCCATCCTGGAGAAGATCGGTGAGCGCGACTATGTGATCGCCCTCGCGGTCAAAGGCAAAAGGCTCAGCTCCGAGGGCCTCGCTGACAAAATAAACGCCCTTGCCCTGGAGGGCAGGAGCGATATGTGTTTCGTGATAGGCGGAAGCCTGGGCCTGTCGCCGGAGGTGATGAAGCGGGCAGACTATTCGCTGTCGTTCTCGGACATGACCTTCCCGCACCAGATGATGCGTGTCATACTGCTCGAGCAGATCTACCGGAGCTTCAAGATAATCCGCGGCGAGACCTATCATAAGTGACCCGCGGCCGCGGTCTCAGACGACCGAATACCTTTTGGTCAGGTTTATATAGCGCATCAGTACACCCAGGTTCGCGTAATAGTAGGTGTACTTTTTTTCTTTCTTGGTGTCCAGCAGGCCGGAGATGATGAGCTTGTCCATGTGCTGGGAAATGGTCGACTGGGAATAGCCGAAGCGGGCGACCAGGTCTTTGTTGCAGACCGGGGTCATGGACTTGTTGCACTGCATGACGTAGCGGAAGAGCGCGAGCCTCACCGGATGCGCCATCGCGTCTGATATCAGGGCTATGGTATCGATGTCGGAGTCTGCCAGATCGCTCTGGGGTCTTCTTATCCTCATTGTAAACACCTCACGTATCGTTTATTTACAATTTATTATACATCAAAACCCCCGGAAGGGCAAGACCGGAGGCGGGGTATAACGGTGCACCGTTATAATGCACGACAGCGCATTTGCATTCATCGCTATTATCTGCTATCATTCCGTTGTTATGGAAACGACGTCTCAATACATAAGATCTCTCATAAAATGGTGCATACTTTCGCTCGCTGTCGGAGCGGTCTCGGGCCTTCTGGGCTCGGCCTTCCACATCGGCGTATCCTTCGCGACGGAGTTCAGGGAAGGCCACCCGTGGATGCTCTATCTGCTGCCTGTCGCGGGCCTCGCGATCGTGGGCATCTACCAGCTGTTTCATATGGACGGCCAGAACACGAACACTGTGCTGGAGGAGGTCCATTCCGGCAATGGCCTGAAGCCCCAGCTGCTCCCCGCGATCTTCCTTTCGACGATACTTACGCACCTCTGCGGCGGCTCGGCCGGGAGGGAAGGCGCGGCGCTCCAGATGGGAGGGACCATCGGATACTGCTACGGGAAGCTCGCGCGCTTTGACGACAAGGATCTGAGGACCGCGACGATGGCCGGAATGGCCGCGTTCTTCGCGGCTTTGTTCGGGACGCCTCTCGCGGCGGCGGTCTTCGCGATGTCGGTGATAAGCGTCGGTCTGGTCTACTATGCGGCGCTGCTCCCCTGCCTGCTGTCCTCTCTCGTCGCTTACGGGATATCGGTGCTGATAGGGGTCGAGCCGACCCGCTTCACGGTATCGATCCCGGAGCTGCAGTTCCTGATGCTGGTCAAAGTCGGAGTGCTCGGAGCGCTCTGCGGTTTCGTCTGCGTGCTCTTCTGCCGCGGGATCCACTTCACGGAGGACTTCATGGAGAAGCTCCTTCCGAAACTCTGGATGAGGCCCGTAGTTGGAGGCACGCTGATCGTCGTACTGACTTTGATCGTCGGGACTAGGGACTATAACGGCGCGGGGATGCAGGTCATCACGGCAGCGGTCGAGACCGGGTCGGTGGTGCCGTACGCGTTCCTTCTCAAGATACTTTTCACCGCCATCACGCTGGGCGGAGAGTTCAAAGGCGGCGAGGTCGTGCCTTCGTTCTTTGTCGGCGCGGCGTTCGGATGCGCGGTCGGCCCGCTCCTCGGGATACCGGCAGGGTTCGCGGCGGCCATAGGGCTTGTCGCGGTGTTCTGCTCGGCGGTCAACTGCCCGCTCGCTTCGATCTTCCTCGCAGGCGAGCTGTTCGGAGGCGGCGGGATTCTGTATTTCGGCCTCGCGTGCATGGTGAGCTACGTGCTCTCGGGCTACAGCGGCCTGTATTCCAGCCAGAAGATGATCTACAGCAAGGTCAAAGCACAATATATCAATATCAGCACGAGGAAATAGGCCCGGCAGAGAGCAGGAAACGGAGGCAGAATATGATCGAGAGGTTTGAAAATTTTGATCTTGAGAAAGAACTGGCAGTAAGGAACCGCAAGGCCAGGGGGTTCGTCCCCGTGGCGCTCAAGGCGGACGGGAGCGAAGTCATGATCCCCGTCGTGATGGTGATCGGCAAGGAGGACGGCCCGCTCGTGGTGTCGGAGGGCTGCGCGCACGGCGACGAGGTAGAAGGCGCCGAAGGGATAGTCGCGGCCTACGAGGCGCTGGATCCTGAGAAGATGAAAGGCTCGTTCGTGGGCGTCCCCGTCCTGAACACCGAAGCTTTCGTGAGGTCCAACAGGGCAGGCGAGCGGGACATGGTCGGGCAGGACATGAACCGGATCTTCCCGGGCGACCCTGCGGGCACGCTTTCGCACCGGGTCGCGAGATTCTACTTTGATAATTTCGTGAGGAAGGCCGACGGGCTCATCTCGATGCACGGCGGCGGGCGGAACCTGGCTTTGATGCCGGTCTCGCTCTATCAGAACTACGGCGACGGGATCTCCGCGAGATCAAAAGAGATGGCCTACGCCATGGGCTTTGATTCGGTCTGGCAGAACAACTACTGCAATGGGCCGGACGGGATCCTCGATGAGAACGCGTATCTGGCGGGAGTCCCGGCGATCACGGCCGAGATCGGAGGCCAGGTGAGCAGGCTGAAATACAGGGAGAGCGACCCCGGAAGGATAGCAAAAGGCATCATAAACGTGCTCAGGGTGTTCGGCATCATCGACGAACCTGTGGAGAAACACGACATCGCGATCGATATCGAGATGTCTTACATCACGAACAAAACGGGCGGCCTGCATCACCCGATAAAGAAGGTCGGCGAAACCGTTAAGGAGGGCGAGGTGGTCTCCACGATCACCGACATCTTCGGGAACGAGTTGGAGCAGATAAGGTCGCCCTTCGACGGATACGTCATGGGCGTGTGGGTGACTCCGGTGGTCGACCCCTTCGGATGGGTCTATATGCTGGGCAAACCGGTGAAATAAGGGCATAGACAGCGGGCGCGGATCCGCATGTGAAACAGGCGGTGCAAAATTATTTGCACCGCCTTTGATTTTGATGTATAATGAGCCCGGAGGGCTTGAAAAATGGAGATGAACGAGAACAGATACAGGCTGATACTGGAGGAACTGCTCGGGCTTCTGGACGAGGGAGTGTATATCGTCGACGAGAACGGCGTGGGGA
>JAFWFF010000233.1 GCA_017515765.1 Bacillota bacterium
CCGACGACTATCTCGCCTGTAGTTATCGCGCGCATTATCGTGCTCTTCTCCAGATCGAGATACGGGTAGACTTCGTAGTATTTCTTGTTGATGTATTCGCGGCGGTTCACCTGCTGCGCCGTGTCGTTCACCTGCGTTTCGTAGCGTGTGTTGAAAACGATATTGAAGTTGTTGTCGATCACCGCGATGTAGTCTACCGAGTTCAGCACCAGATCAAGGCATCTGAGCATTTCACACTCCTGTTCTTCGCCGTTTGGCCGGCATCAAGGGACTCCATCCTTCTGCCTAAAGAATAAGGCCTCCGGCAGCAGATGTCAAGAATCTGACACCTTTGGGGAAAAGTCCCGGGAATACAAAGAACCGACAGTGCGCAGCTGTCGGCCCTCCGTTATGATCTTCCGGTTTCTAAGCCGGCCGATCTTTCATTTTTTGATCATTCCCGGGAGATAAGGGTCTATTTGTAGCCCTCCTGCAGGAACTCTTTGATCTCCTCTACACTCTTGCCGTCGAGGCCTACCTTGTCGAGCGTACGCCCGGTCTCCCAGTAGTTCTCGCTCCTCAGCGCGGACGCGAGGTTCGCTACGGAATCCATGAGCGGGGTCGGGACTCCGACCTGCTTCGCGAGGTTGGCGCAGAAGACGAGCGAGCACGGAGCGTCCTCGGTCAGATATCTTCCGGAGAGATCGTCCGGACCGCTTATATCCATGAAAATGCCTTCGGAGGTACGGTACATATCGTAGAGGGTGTCTGCCGGCTTGCAGTATCCGGTCTCGACAAGTCTCTGCATGATGTCGATCGGTTCATAACCAAAGGCCTTGCAGATCTCCTGACGCTCTTTGTTGACTGCGTAGTTTACCTTCGCGACAGAGGGGGTGATGCCTTCTTTGTAATGCCAGTGCTTCTTGTAGTACTCGATCTTTCCTGCGTTCAGGACGACAGGCGTCGGGTGGGAGTCGATGTTGCCGTTGTTGAGAGCGGTCTCGAGTACGTCCTTGAACAGGACGATCGCCGGATAGAGCTGGCTCACCAGGTCGAACATCTCCTGATTGTACTTTGCCGGGAACGCGGCGAAATAGATCTTCGGGACTTCCAAAAGGATGCGGACGGTGTTGTCGTTCACCTTTCTGGTCGCGTACGGAAGGGTGCTCATCTCGCAGATCTTTACCTTGTCCAGGACTCCTGCGTCGTGGAAGATCTTCGCGTATACGAGTCCGCCGCCGCAGCTGCCCGGAGTGAGGCATATCACCATTCCCTCTTTAAGATGCGGTACCAGGGACTTAGCGACCGCTTCCTGGGAATACGCGGGGGATACGGGGAGTATGATGTCCGCTTCCGCCAGCGCTTCGTCCAGGTCTGTGGTCACGTTCGCCAGGACAGCCGTGCCGCTGTGCTCCGGGCAGAACGTGTCGTCGAGATGGATCGTGTGGTCGTCCTTGATCTTCGCGATGCTCGCGGCAAATGCCGGAGACTCGTAAAGCGTGACTTCAAATCCTCTGAGCGTAAGGTCTGCGGAAACTGCGAATCCGCCGTTTCCTCCGCCCATTACGGTTACTTTCTTTATCGTCTTTGCCATGTTCGCACCTCCAAATGCGTTACAATATTGTCGACAATTAAAGGATATACCTCTTTCTTCGGTTTTTCAAGGGTAAATTGATAATTTTCAAACAAAAAGGCTCTCCGCTTCCGGAGAGCCCGTGGTGTCATATCATCTGGTGTGTGCGGCTATTCGAAGGACTCTCCGTAGATGCGGCTCAGGTCGCAGTCGGCGATCACGCCTTCCTTGTACTTCTCGAAGTCTCTCTCCTTCAGCCCGTCAAGTATCTTGCGGTGATTTTCCAGCGAATTCTCGTTGTTCCTGGATTTGTCAAAGAACAGGATGTACAGCCGCTGGAGGTTGTACAGCTCGCGCAGGTATTTGGTGTAGAACTCGTTGTCCGCGGTCTCGACGATGACCCAGTGGAAATTGCGGTTCAGTATCGCGTACTCCTCTATGCTGAAATTGTCGAGCAGTTCCATCTGCCTGGCATAGTTCTCCTCAAGCTGGGCGATCTGGATGTCCGTGATGTTTTTGATCGCGAGTTCACCGACGCCTATCTCAAGGTGGCGTCTGACCTGGTAGAAGGACGCGACCTCCTTCTTCCTCGGGTTTGTAACGAAGGACCCTTTGTTCGGGACGATCGTGACGAAGCCCTCCTTCTGGAGCTCTATCATCGCGTTGCGGACCACGGCCCTGCTGACCCCTGTGGTCCTCGCCAGCTCGTCCTCTACGATCTGGCTGCCCGGGAACAGTTCCTTGGCCAGGATCTTCTCTCTGATCAGGTCTGATATTCTCTCTGCCGAGCGGATCTTGCTCATATTGCACCCCCCATCTTCCGCCTATAGATTACAAAAAATCTCAGGGCGAGTCAAGCCGGAGCCGGCTCTACCAGTCGAACCAGGTTCCCTTCAGGAGCATTCTGGCGTCTCCGGTCAGAGGGATCAGATCCTCTCTCCCTATCAGCGAAACGTCGAATTTGCGGTTCAAGGCCGCGAAGTGCTGCACTCCGAAGGTCATCTTCATAAGGTATGAGTATACGCCCACCGCGCCCATGGAGATACCTTCAGCCTTTTCGCCGAGCAAGCTTCTCACCGCGCCGAGTTCCCTGAAGAGTTCCTCATTCGTCGATCCGTACCGCACGAGATGCTCGGGGATCACTCCTTCGGAAGCCATCTTGCCTATCTGCTTCCCGACCATCGCGGCTGCCATGGCGGCGCGGCAGAGCCCTACCGCCCGGACGTAGGGGGCGCCGAGGGCGAGCGCTTTGTAAGCCTGGTCTTCCGCTGAGAATCCTCCGGTGATCGCGATCGACGGGATATACTTTCCTTCCGCTTTGAGGCTATCGCATACCGGGACTATCGCGCTCTCTATGCATGCAGCGGGAAGTCCGAACTCGTTCATCATCTTGTCGGGGCTGTAGCCCGATCCTCCGCCCGCGCCGTCAAAGGTGATGAGATCCACTTCAAGGTCGGACGCTATGCGGATCACCCTTTCGATATCCTGCCTGTCGAAGCCGGCCATCTTGAAGAATATGTTCTTCGCGCCGAGCTCCCTGAGCTCTCCTATCTTCGCTGCGAGAGACTCCTCCGTCCACATCGGGAGCCTGGAATAGCTCCAGAAGGCGGGACATTCGTTCCTCGCGGCAGCTGCCTTTACTTCTGCGTCGTCCGGATCCGGGACTACGATGAGCCCGTTGAACTTCGCCTTCAGCGCAGCCTCAAGTGTGGGCTGGAGCTTTGCGGGCTGGGTTCCCTTGGCGCTCTGGCCGAATTTGAATTCTATGGCTTCCGCTCCGCATTCTTTGATCGCGAACTCCGGGACTCCGGCAGCGATGTCCTCAAGATTGCACTGCACCGCGATCTGGCCGTATCCGCGGTAATACTTCCTGAAGGAACCGATCGCCTCCTTCAGGAGGTCGAACTTCACGACTTTGCCGTTCTCCTTGACAAGCCCGGGGTCGTTGCCGGTCGCGTGCTCGCCGACAGTGCAGATCGTCCCGGTTATGGCGGCACCGGCAAAATAGTCGCGCCAGTTCAGTTTGATCAAAGCGGGCAGGATGAACGGCAC
The DNA here is from genome assembly GCA_017515765.1 of Bacillota bacterium. Taxonomy (GTDB): domain Bacteria; phylum Bacillota; class Clostridia; order Peptostreptococcales; family Anaerovoracaceae; genus Eubacterium_B. Next base: position 3,605 of record JAFWFF010000233.1, read on the forward strand.
TGCGATCTTTATCGGGTTTCTCTTTCCGATTACGGTCTCGGTTCCGACGTTGAAGATCGTCGCGCGGTCAGCGTCTTCCGGCGCGCCGAGGGCTCCGAAACACCTTCCGTTTATATTGAATATCGAGAAGTCTACCGGATTGTCCTTCTCCCCGGCGATCTGGTTGCTCCCGGTATTGGTGGGATAGACCATTGATCTTCCAAGGACAGAGGAGAGACCGATCTCGCAGGTGCCGGAGCAGCCCTCCGCGCAGAGCGAGCACATGCCCGAACAGGGAGTGATGCGGCGGCTCCTGGTCCTGGAATCGTTGAAAGCTGATTCGTTATTCTGGATGAA
>JAFWFF010000234.1 GCA_017515765.1 Bacillota bacterium
CGGGAGCGTGCGCGAGCTCTGCAGGGCGGTGAGCGATAAATGCGCGGAGCTTGGATACGAGCCTGTGATACTGACCGACAGGCTCTGCTGCGAGGCGCGCGATGCCGGCAGGATGCTGGGAGAAAAGGCGCGTGAAGCCTGCCTGGACGCCGGCAATGCGGGGCGAAAGCTCGCTTACATAGCAGGCGGCGAGACCGTGGTGCACGTCAAAGGAAACGGCCTGGGCGGCCGCAATCAGGAGATCGCGCTCGCGGCCGCGCCTTTGATCGCGGGGCTTGAAGCGGCGGTGTTCTCATTCGGGAGCGACGGTACGGACGGTCCGACGGACGCCGCGGGAGGATATGTTGACGGAAGCTCGATGGAACTGTTCGGGCAGAAGGGAATAGATCCGGAGGCCGCTCTTGCGGAGAACGACTCCTACCATGCGCTCGGGGCGGTCGGCGGCCTCATAAAGACCGGGCCTACGGGGACGAACGTGAACGACGTGTCGGTGGTTTTGATCGATCGGGGGACAGAAAGATGATACTGGAGGAATTTGAACCGGGCCTCGCGGTGCTGGAGCCGGACATGATCAAAGAGAAGGTCGCGGACTTCCCGGAAGTCACGGTGGCGTGCTTCTCTCAGAAGCTTTTCAGGAGCGTGCTCTCGCATTTCGAGGCCAGGCAGATCGCTGACCTGGACTCCTGCGTCGGGGAATTCCCTGTGTACGAGATCGAGTATAAGGGGAAGCGGATAGCGATGTACCAGGCTTTGGTCGGCGAGCCGCTATGCGTCGCGGAATACGAGGATCTGATGGCGGCGGGAAGCAAGAGGCTGATTCTGCTCGGGAACTGCGGCGTGCTGGACAGCTCGATCGAAGACTGCGGGATAATCATACCGACGGCGGCGATCAGGGACGAGGGCACGAGCTACCATTACGCGGAGCCTTCCGACAACGACATGATTCCGGTGAACAAAAAATACCGCGAGGAGTTCAAGGAAGTCCTTCGGGAGGCGGGCTACCCTTACACCGAAGGGGTGACCTGGACCACGGACGCCTGCTACCGCGAGACACGGGAGAAGATCGGACGCAGGAAGACGCAGGGCGCGATATGCGTAGAGATGGAATGCGCCGGAATGCAGGCTCTCTGCGATTTCAGGGGGACCGAGTTTTTCCATTTCTTCTATGCCGGAGACGACCTCGACCACTCTGAGTGGGAGCCGAGGAGCCTGAAATGCGACGTGCGGCTAGACGACAAGACGAAGATCATGTTCCTTGCGCTGGAACTCGCCGCGAGGATCTGCTAATGTGCACCAGATACTATATCGATGACTCGCCGGAGATGCGGGAATTCGCAAATGAAATGAACCGTTCCTCTCTTGCGGAGAAGTGGGGCGGCGCGTCCGGCATGACGGTCAAAGGGGAGGTCTTTCCCACGGGGGTGGTCCCTGTCATCGCGACGAACAAAGCCGGGAGACGCTCGGTCTTCCCGATGAAATGGGGCTACTCTGGGAAGACGCTTTTGCTCAACGCCCGGGCGGAGACCGCGGCGGTAAAGCCGACCTTCAGGGACTCCTGGGAATCCCACAGGTGCATAGTGCCTGCTTCCTGGTATTTCGAGTGGGAGCACGGGTTTGACGGCTCGGGCAAAAAAGTGACCGGCAGCAAATACCTGATCCGGCCCCGTGACGGCAGCATGACCTGGCTCTGCGGCCTGTACAGGATCGAAGACGGGCTCCCGCATTTTGTGATCCTGACCCGCGAAGCCGCCGGGGATATCCGCTTCATCCATGAACGAATGCCGCTCATAATGCCGGATGAACTCGTGGACGAGTGGATCAGGCCAGACGCTGATCCGGCCGAACTGGCCGCCAGAGCAGGGACCCGGATGATGTTTGATAAAGCTGATCGGTAGATGGATCAAAAGAGAAGGCTGCGCCTTCTCTTTTTTGATGCAAAGCCCCGTTAATTGTCGCCCGCCAGGCGACCTGCCCGGCCGTCCGCCGTCATATAATTTGATCAAAGCAGGACCCGAGACGTAGAAAGGCGGCAGGATATGAAGAGCAGAAAACCATCAGGCGTAAACACGGTGTACGAGTACAGATACGGCGCGTATTTCGGTGAGCGCTATTCGATCAAAGTTCTGGACAACAACACTGTCA
>JAFWFF010000235.1 GCA_017515765.1 Bacillota bacterium
CGACGGATATGAGGTGGAGGACTATGAGGCCGGGACGTGCTTTGAGGACATGCTGCGGCTCGCGGAGATCTTCACGTCCGCCCCTGAGAAACACTGAAGGCTCGGCCCGGCCCGGCAGATATGTGCATAAAATCAAAACTATCACGGTGCACCGTTATAGTTGGCAAACTGAGGAGCCCTGTCGGGCTCCTTTTTTCTTTGACAAAGATAAATGGGAAAATTTGACATACGCTTATGCGCAGTCATATAATTGATTCAGACAGTATTGACAGATAATCAAATGTAATTATATAATAATTATGAAATCATTAGAATTCGAGTGGGACGAGAACAAAAACAGACAGAACGTTGCCAAGCATGGCGTAAGTTTTCAGGAAGCGCTGAGCGTCTTTTATGATGAAAACGCTTTGCTGTTTGATGATCCGGATCATATCGGCAAGAAAAGCAACATCGGGTGAAACCCGCGTATATACTGCTCATTTCGGAAGAGGTGGATCATGAGAGAAGAATACGATATCGAATCGTTGAATCCACGGAGAAATCCGTATTCCAAGTGGCTGAAGAAGCAGATCACAATAAATATCAATGAACAGGCAATAGCCTATTTCAAGGAGCAGGCTGAGGAGGTCGGTATACCGTACCAGACTTTGATCAACCTGTATCTGACGGACTGCGCCGAGAAAAAGCGCAAGCTTGATCTGACCTGGAAGTAAAAGAACCGCGCCAGGCAGGCCCGGCCGGCGTCTATGCGCAGCAAAACAAAACTATCACGGTGCACCGTGATAGTTGGCAAACAGAGGAGCCCTGACGGGCTCCTTTTAAACTATCTCATAAATTCCCTGATCGCGTCGGCCACAGCCTTAAGCTTCTCTTTGCCGTACCCCTGGTACACCTGGAGCATCAGGTTGTGCGCGGAGAGATACTTTGCGTCTTCGCCCGGCTCGTAGAACTCGACCGGGAGGATCCACTGGATCTCGCCCACGATGCCGCGCTCCGCGAGGAAGTCGTAGAGCTTGTCGCGCTCCTCGACCATGATCACGAGGCCGAAGGGGACGATCCCACCGCGTGCGCCGACGCGACCGCAAGAGTCGAGCGGCTCGCTCAGGATCCCGACGCCAGGGACGTCCTTGAGCAGGCTCCACAGATACTCGTAGTTCTCGCGCCTTTTCGCCGCGCAGTCCGTGAGGTCCGCGTTCAGCATAACGTTCCTGGAGTAGGGGGTCATCTCGCGCACCGTGAGGTCGGTGTATCTGACGCGGTTCGCCTCGCGCTCGAACGGGACGTAGGACGAAAGGTCGGCCGCCGGATCCGCAGCCGCGATCTCATCGAACCTGTCCCTGATCAAAGAGATCAGAAGCTGCTTGTACGCGGCCTCGTTGTACGGGTCGCCGAGCTCGACTATGGGGAAATACGCGTCACGCCTTCCGCAGACGATACCGCCGTCCGAGTTCGGGAACCACTTACGGGTGCTCGCGACCAGATAGTCCCCGAAGCCGATGCCTTTGTGGCCCGCGTATGGGGAGGTCAGGAGCGACTGAGTCAGGTCCTCGATGATCGGGACGCCGTATTTTTTGCTCAGGGCTGTCAGAGCGTCGGTGTCCGCGTCACTGTAGGCCGTTCCGAAGAAGTGTGTGAGGTAGATCGCCTTGCAGCGCCCGCCGGCCGCTTTGCTCTCCGCGAGCTTCGCGTCAAGATCAGCGAGGTCGATCGAGAGGTCGCGCCGGACCCTGTAGAATCTGTACGCCGCCTTTCCGGCGTCGAACGCCGTCAGGATCGAGAGGCAGAGGTAGTCGGGCAGAAGCACGTAGTCGTCCGGCCCGAGGCTCATGCAGTTCTCGAGCAGATAGACCGTCGCCGTCCTGCCGTTGTTCGTGAACACCTGCCGCTCGTAATCGCCCGCCGTGTCAAAGGGCAGGGGAAATACCCTGCCCGTGTTTTCTCTCAGCGCGCTTTCAGTATCAAAATGTTGAAATCCGCCGATAAGCATAGTCTGTCCTCCGGCCGCGCGGGCCAACTATAACGGTGTACCGTGATACTTTCCCGGCGCGGTTATACGATCTCTCCGTCCTTCAGCACGAATCTGCCGTCCACCTCATAGGAGGGCTTCTTCATGATCAGGTCGATGTGGATCGGGGTGGCGTTCTCGCCGCCGTAGGAGAGGTTGTTGCCGATGCCGATGTGCATGGTGCCGAAGACGCCTTCGTCCTCAAGCATGCGGCCGCTGATCGAAGCGCCGGTGTTCATGCCGAAACCGATCTCGCCTACGAGATAGACGCGCGGGTCGTTGAAGCTCGCCAGAGTTTCCTCGAGGATCTTCGCTTCCTCGCCGCCGTAGATCTTTTTGATGTAGCCGCCCTCGACGTCCAGATAGACCGTCTCCTTCAGAGCGCCGAGGCCCGGGAGAGGAATGGAACCGTCGATCGCGAGCTTGCCTTCAGCCGTTACGGGGCCGACAGCGGTCTCGATGTCGGGAGGCGAAGACGCCATGCCGGGCTTGTTCGCCATGCCGTAGCCGCTGACCGCCTTGCGGCCCTCGATAGAGGCGCGGAGGTCGGTTCCGGCCGGGGTGGTGAGCCTGCAGTTGGAACCGGTGATCTTGGCCGCGGTCGCGTCGACCAGAGCCCTGACCTCGGCGAAGTCCACGAACAGGCAGCCTTCCTCGAGCATCTTCATTGAATAGTCCGCCATGTTGACGAATCTCGCGCCGGCCTTGCAGGCGCCGATCCTGGCGGGCGTGTTGTAGAGGGAGAATGTGGTGGCCGAGAAGATGATGTCCGCTTCCTTCATGGCAGCCGCGACGATCTCGGTAGGCGCGGAGCCGTGGGTCTCGCGCGGGCGGGTCAGGACCAGCGTCGCGTCAAAATCCTGAGACGCTCTCTGGTACATGGTCATGCCGATCTCGAGCATCTTGTCGTCGGTGATGACCAAAACCTTTTCGCCGGGCTGGGCCCCTGCGCAGGTGTAGAGCAGGACTTCGCAGCCCTTCATCGCTTTTTCGTTCATCGTTTTATGATCCTTTCTATTTCAGCTTGGCGAGAGCCGCTTCCCTCGCGTCCATGCCCTCGCGGATGTTCTCGAGCGAATTGGAATACGCTATGCGGATCTTCTTCGGGGCGTAGAACGCGTCGCCGGGGACCACCGCGAGATGCGCCTCGTCAAGGAGGTACGCGCAGAGATCCGTGGAGGTTTTGATCTCCCACTTGCCCCAGGACTTGCCGAAATAGGAACTGACGTCCGGGAAGAGGTAGAAGGCTCCGTCGACGGACTGGCACTCGATGCCGGGCATCGCGGCGAGTCTCTTGTAGAGGTACTCGCGGCGCTCGACGAATTTGGTCCTCATGTATTCCACCGTCTCCTGCTGGCCGGTTAGAGCCTCGAGAGCAGCCCACTGAACAAAGGTCGTGCTGTTGCTCGTGGTGTGGCCCTGCAGGTCAGAGATGCCCTTGCAGAGCTCCGGGGTGGTAGCGGAGTAGCCGATACGCCAGCCGGTCATCGCGTAGGCCTTGGAGAAGCCGTTGATCAGGATCGTGCGGTCTCTGACCTCGGGGGAGACAGAGGCTACGCAGAAGTGCTTCTTCCCGTTGTAGATGAGCTTCTCATACACCTCGTCGGAGATGATGAAGAAGTCATGCTTCACGGCCAGGTCGGCGAGGGCTCTCAGGCTCTCTTCGGTGTAGACGCCTCCGGTAGGATTGTTCGGCGTGTTGATTATGATCGCTTTGGTCTTCGGGGTGATCGACTTCTCGATCTCCGCGAGGTCGAGCTGGTAATCCTCGGCCAGATCGCAGAGGACGGGGACGCCCTGGGCGAGCTTGACCATCTCAACATAGCTGACCCAGGCGGGGATCGGGATGATGACCTCGTCTCCGGGCTCAACGACCGTCATGATGCCATTATACAGTGCCTGCTTGGCGCCTGTCGATATGGCTATGCAGTTCGGCTCGTAATGCACTCCGTTATCCTTCTCGAGCTTGGCGCAGATTGCGCGCTTCAGCTCGGGGATGCCGGTGATGCTGACGTATTTTGTCTTGCCCTCGGCGATGGCCCTGTCGCAGGCCTCCACGATGTTGTCCGGAGTCCTGAAGTCCGGCTCGCCGGCGTTCAGGCCGATGACGTGGACTCCCGCGGCCTCGAGCTCAGCTACTGTTCCCTCAAGTTCGCAGGTGGCCGAAGGAGTTATGTTCTTTATGCGTTCTGTGACCATTCCAGCCTCCTTATTTCTCGATGTACAGCGCGAGGTCCGGGCAGCTGATCTCGCAGCGCTTGCACGCGATGCAGTCTTCCGGCCTCACTGCCGCCACGTAGTTGTAGCCTTTTTTGTTGGTGTGCGTCGTGATCTCAAAGACGTTCTTCGGGCAGACGCTTATGCAAATCCTGCAGCTCTTGCAGAGCTCTTTCTCTACGTTTACTGTTGCCATATCATCACCTCATGAATTTCCGGACCTGCTCCACGAGCTCGTTCCCGTTCTTTACGACGACCGCTCCGGCGTCGGTCAGCCTCGCGAGCTTGGTCGCTGCCGTGCCGACGTTCCCGCTGACTATCGCTCCGGCGTGTCCCAGGCTCTTGCCCTGCGGGGCGTTCCGGCCGACGATCAAAGATACCACGGGCTTGGTCACGTGCTCTTTGATGTAGTCGGCTGCGAGCTCCTCCTGGGAGCCGCCGATCTCGCCGAGCAGAACGATCACGTCCGTATCGGGGTCATCCTGGAAAAGCGCGACCGCGTCCTTCTGGGTGAAGCCCCACATCGGGCCGCCGCCTATCGCGACCACTGTGGACTGGCCGAGTCCCGCTTCGGAGAGCGTCTTTCCGATCTCATAGGAGAGGGCGCCGCTCTTGGAAACTATGCCGACCCTGCCCTTCTTGAAGAAGCGCGTCGGGTGGGAGCCGACCTTGCAGACCTCCGGGGCGATTATACCCGCGCAGCCGGGGCCTACGAGCACACAGTCATGCGCCTTGGCGTATTCTATGATCTTTACCACCTGCTGGAGGGGGATGCCCTCGGTGGTCACTACCAGGAGCTTGATGCCGGTGTCGATCGCTTCGAAGCAGGAGTCCATGAGGACCGACGGCGGTACGAAGCTGATCACTGTGTCGAAGTCGTGCTCCTTCTTCGCGTCGGCCATATAGTCGTATACGGGGACTCCGCACACTTCCTGGCCGCCCTTGCCCGGGGTGACTCCGGCTACGATATTGGTACCGGCGGCGAGCATGACCTCAGTCTGGATCCTGCCGCTCTTTCCGGTGATGCCCGCTACGAGGACGCGGGAGTCTTTGTTTACGAGTATGGACATATCACACCTCCCGTGCCGCGTCGACGGCGTCCTGTACGGTCTCCATCAGGTTGTAGTACGTTGTGAAGCCGGCGTCCGCCATCATGGCCTTGCCCTCTTCCTCATACGTGCCGCACATCCTGGTGAATACGGGGACTTTGACGTCGTGCTCTTTCATGTAGCGGACGATGCCTTCTGCCATCTGGTCCATCCTGTTGAAGCCGCCGATCAGGACGACTATCACGGACTTGACGTCGAAGCCGCTCTCCAGGGTCAGCTGGAGGGCTCTGTACATGACGTCCGCGTTGGTGATGCCGCCGAGCTCGCAGAAGCTGGCAACCTTGCCGCCCGCGTCGGTGATCAGGTCGAGCGAGAGCATCCCGGTGCCGGCTCCGTCGGAGATCAGGCCGATGTCTCCCTCCAGGGGGACAAAGGTGATCGTCGTGGGCTCGACGAAGGGCTCTTCCCATTTATACAGGACCTTGCGGTCTTCTTTGATCTCCTCGATCGCGGAGGCCATGGACTTCACGTTGTCGTCCAGGCTGACCTTCGCGTCCATCGCGACCAGTTTGCCTTCGCAGACTCCGAGCGGGTTGATCTCTATCAGCTTGGC
>JAFWFF010000236.1 GCA_017515765.1 Bacillota bacterium
ACCTCCTTCATCAGGAGCTCTGCCCTGGAGAGCTGCTCGGCGGAGATCTTGCCCTTCTTATAGTCGCATTCCGCGATCAGGAAGCGGCGGATTATCTCCTGGCAGGCCGCCTCGCGGCAGACCTCGTCGTCGGTGATGCAGAAGCCGGCGCGGTTCACGCCCATGTCGGTCGGAGACTTGTATTCGGACTCCTCGCCGGTGATCTTCTCGATGATACGCTTGACTACCGGGAAGACCTCGATGTCGCGGTTGTAGTTGACCGCGGGCTGGCCGTAGGCCTCAAGATGGAAGGAGTCGATCATGTTGACGTCCTTCAGGTCGACGGTCGCTGCTTCGTAGGCGATGTTTACCGGGTGCTTGAGCGGCAGGTTCCAGATCGGGAAGGTCTCGAACTTAGCGTATCTGACCTTAAGGCCGCGCATATAGTTGTGATAGAGCTGCGACAGGCAGGTCGCGAGCTTGCCGCTTCCGCCGCCCGGGCCGGTTACCACGACCAGGGGTTTGGTGACTTCGATATAGGGGTTGGCTCCGTATCCTTCCTCGCTGACGATCGTGTCGACGTCGGTCGGATAGCCTTTGGTGAAGAAATGTTTATAGGTCTTGATGCCGCGGCGCTCGAGTTTGTTTATGAACATGTTGACCGCCGGCTGGTCTTCGTAGCGGGTGACCACCACGCTGTTGATGTTGAGATCGTACTTTCTGAACGTGTCGATCAGGCGGAGGGTCTCCAGATCGTAGGTGATGTGGAAATCCTGGCGGATCTTGCTGGTCATTATGTCGCCTGCGTAGATGCAGATGATGACCTCGGCCTGGTCCTTCAGCTTCTGGAGCAGTTTGATCTTGGCGTTCTGATCAAAGCCCGGCAGCACCCTCATCGCGTGCCTGTCGTGGACCAGCTTGCCGCCGAACTCAAGGTAGAGCCTGTTGCCCTCGCCCTGATGGATCCTCTCCAGAATGTACTTGGATTGCTCCTCAATGTACTTCTCTGAATCAAAGCCGACTTTCTTCATGTTCTCCTCCTACTGGGTTATCTCTATATCGAGCTCGTTCCGGCCCTCGCCGGCGCCCTGAAAACTGATCACATAGTCCAGCGAGACTTTGCCGAAGCCCTCCGGGGAGAGGTCGTTCTTCAGGTTCTTGGTCAGGACTTCCATATTTATGGCGCCGTAAGGGGTGGCGTACATGCTCTGGAAGCGCTTTCCCTCCTGAAAGACCATCTCTGACTCGAAGCCCTCGTCGTACACGTCGTCCGAAGGCTTGCCGATGCGTTTCATCCGCACGGTGTCCTCGGTGATCTTCAACCTGGTCCTGGTGCCCGCGAAGCCGAACAGTTCGCTGTCGTCGTACACCAAGTAGTGGGCTCCGGCGCGTTTGTACATCTTGCCGTCGCTCACGAATACCATCTCGTTTCCGACCTTATCTCCGTCGAATTGTTTGCCGACGATTTTTATCGTAATATCTTTCATATCCAAGCTCGATTATCCTGTCCAGGATCTCGGTGAAGCTGATCCCCACCTCCTGCCAGAGGCGCGGGAAGAGGCTGTATTTCGTGAGTCCGGGGATGGTGTTTATCTCGTTGATCAAAACCTTCCCGGTCCGTCTCTCAACAAAGAAGTCGACCCGGGCAAATCCGCAGCAGTCCGTCGCAATATACGCTTTCTTCGCGATCGAGGTCACCTCTTCGGCTATAGACTTGCTGAGCGGAGCCGGGATTATGAGCTGGGTACCGCTGTCGTCATTGTATTTCGCGTCAAAATCGTAGAATTCGGAAGGCGTGGTGATCGCGCCGATCGCGCCGACTTTGATCACCGAATTTCCGATGACGGCGGTCTCTACCTCCAGCCCGTCGATCGCCGCTTCCACCAGGACGCGCCTGTCGTAGCTTGCGGCGAGAAGGAGCGCCCTTCCGATCTCCGCGCTGGTCGACGCCCGGGATATCCCCAGGCTCGATCCGGCGTTGGACGGCTTGACGAACACGGGGCTCCTGAAATATGAGCGGAGGGACCTCACCACTCCGGGCAGGTCTTCCTCTATCTCCTCTCCGGTCACCACCTGGTACGCGCAGGTCGGGATGCCGTTCCTCAGGAAGATGTCCTTCGCCATGGCTTTGTCCATGCAGATCGCCGAAGCCAGCACCCCGCAGCCGCCATAGGGGATGTCCATCATCTCGAAAAGCCCCTGGATCGTCCTGTCCTCGCCCAGAGTGCCGTGGAGCACCGGAAGGACAAAGTCCACCGTCTCCTTCAGCATTCCGAAATCGAGCGGAACGGACAGCTTCTGCCACGAGCCGTCCACTATTGCCTGGGCGTCCTCCGGGCAGATGTGCCAGCCGCCGTCCAGGTCTATCCCGATCATTACCGGTGTATATTTGGTTCTGTCTATGGCCTCCAGGACCGAAGCCGCGGACATCAGCGAGATGTCGTGCTCTCCGGAGCGGCCGCCGAATACTATACCTATCCTTTTCATCGCGTTCCTTTGCTCATTTACACATTTAACATCTTATTTTATCATAATAATTGACAGTTGTAACACAGAAATGCCATATTCAATCCCCATAAATGTCATAATTCGTTTCTATAATCTCAAAGGTAACGGGGTATCAATATACTGCACGAAGACATGTACATTATCTCAAAGAGGTGAACATATATGACAGACGAGAAAGACTATATCGAACTGGAAAACGAACCGGCAGATCCCCTCGCACGCGAGCAGGTGGTGAACCGCACGCGCGAGTTCGGCGATCCGGAAGACGCTCCTGTGCTCAGCCCGTGGGCAAAGGAAGCAGCTCCGGCGGCGCAGCCCGCAGGGACTCAGGAGCCTGCGGCGCAGGCTGTTGATCCTTACGCCCGTCCGAACAGATACGGGCAGAACGCTGAACCGCGCACAGACGCGCCGGTCTACGGGACAGCGCCGAGGAGGGAGATGCCCGGCCGCGAGGGCGGATCGTCTTACGGCGCGTACACCTATGCGCAGCACACGCAGAGCACCGCGCAGGGCGCTGAGCAGGACGCTGCTGCTGCCGAAACCGTGCAGAAGGCGCCGAAGAAGAAGCGCGAGGCCAGGTACGTATCGCTGAGGGGCTTCATAGTCGGACTGCTTTGCTGCGCGCTCGCGACCTCAGGCATAACTCTCGGCGCGCTCGGCATCGGCGGCGTGTTCAGCAAAACGCCCTCCGGCGGCTCGGACGGCAAGGTCGTTTCCGCGACCAACTATACGCTCGCTGAAGCGACCGGGAACGAGAAATCCATAGAAGAGATCGTCGCGATGAACGAGAACGCGGTGGTCGAGATAATGACTGAATCCGTCGTGACCGACAGCTGGCTCCAGAGCTACATCACCCAGGGCGCAGGAAGCGGGATCATAGTCGACAGCCGCGGATACATAGTGACCAACAACCACGTCATTTCAGGCGCGCGCAGCATCACGGTCACCCTCAAGACCGGAGAGCAGTTCAGCGCCTTCGTGGTCGGAGCCGACCCGGA
>JAFWFF010000237.1 GCA_017515765.1 Bacillota bacterium
AGCCCTTCCGGCACCGATCTCCTGAGGGCTTCAGCCGCAGATCCGCAGTCGGTCTCTTCGTCAAAATGGAACTCCAGATACTCGTGTTCGGCCTCATAACCCAGCGAAAGCGGCTGTGCGAAGCTCATCCTGGGATGAGGGTTGAACCCCTGCGAATAGGACAGCGGAAGCCCGGCGCGTTTAAAAGCGCGCTTGAACAGCCTCATCATATCCAGATGAGACGTGTAGATCATATATCCTGTTTTTGCGAATTCCAGCGCGTATCTGGCCATAATGCGTTCTATTTCCCGTTCAGAATGCCGCCCTGAGGACAGCTCGTATATCTGTTGATGCCGCAGCCCCTGCAGGCAAGCCGGCAGTCCGGAGTGACTGTTTCTTTGCGTGCTTTTTCAGCCTCTGAGATGAGATAGCTCCTGAGGATGCCGCTGTCTATGATATCCCAGGGAAGCACCTCGTCAAACTCCCTCTTCCTGTAGGCGTAGAACTCAGGCCCTATGTCTGTCTCCTCCATCGCCTGTTCCCATTTCAGGCGATCAAAATGCTCGTGCCAGCTGTCGAACCTGCAGCCGAGCTCATATGCGCGTCCTATGAGCCTTCCTACCCTTCTGTCGCCTCTCGCGAGTACGGCTTCCAGGACGCTGGTCTCGTCATCGTGATAATTGAACGTGACGCTCTTTACGTGGAGCCTTGCCCTCAGATAGTCGTGTTTGAGCCTGAAACTCTCGACTGTATCCTGAGGCTCCCACTGGAAGGGAGTGTGCGGTTTGGGCACGAAATTGGAAACGCTCACGGTGACGTTGAACCTTCCGCCCAGGCCGGAGCGCCTGTGGATCCCGACGATCTGGGAAGCAATGTTCGCGATGCCGTCCAGATCCTCCTCGGTCTCGGTCGGAAGCCCGATCATGAAATACAGTTTGATGTGTTTCCACCCGAGCTCGACCGCCTGAGCGACCGAACCGTAGATGTCGTTCTCCGTGATGCCTTTGTTTATGACGTTCCTGAGCCTCTGAGTCCCCGCTTCGGGAGCAAAAGTGAGTCCGGATTTGCGGTATTTCTGGATCTCGTCGAGCACCTTGAATGAGAAAGAGTCCAGCCTGAGAGAAGGAAGCGACAGAGCCACGTTCCTTTTGCTGCAGGTTTCCATCAGATCAGTCGCAAGATCCTCGAACTCCGAGTAGTCGCTCGTCGAAAGAGACAGGAGCGAAAGCTCGTCATGACCTGTGGAGTCGAGCTGCGCCTTTACTATTTCCCTGATCGTATCCGGAGTCCTCTCGCGCACGGGACGGTAGATCATCCCTGCCTGGCAGAACCTGCATCCTCTGGTGCACCCCCTGAAGGTCTCGACGACCGCGCGGTCGTGCACGGTCTCGATCAAAGGCACTATCGGGGCGTGCGGGAACGGGACCTTTTCGATCTCCGGGACTATCGCGCGCCTGACCGTCGGCGGAACGCCTTCGGCGTCGCTGCACAGAGCGTATTCCTTTACCGTTCCGTCATTGTTATAAGAGACCTCGTAAAGTGACGGGACATATACGCCGTAATGACCCGCCGCAGCTTGGATCAGAAACTCGCGCTTGCTGAGTCCGCGGGATTTGGCGGCCTTGTATTCTTTGATGAACTCAGGCAGCAGCTGCTCGCCGTCCCCGATAAGGAAAGCGTCGCAGTAATCCGCGAGAGGTTCGGGATTGTAGGCGCAGGGCCCGCCGGCGATGATCAAAGGATCAGTCTCGCTGCGGTCTTCAGCGCGGAGCGGTATCCCGGACAGGTCGAGGATCCTCAGGATGTTGGTGAATGACATCTCGTACTGGAGGGTGAATCCGACTATGTCCATATGTGCCAGCGGCGTCTTGGTCTCCAGGGCAAAAAGGCCGATGTTCTTCTCGCGCAGGAGATCAGCCATATCGTCTTCGGGGCAGAAAGCGGGCTCGCAAACGATGCCCGGGTCTTTGTTCAGGATATCGTAAAGGAGCTGCAGACCCATATACGACATTCCTATCTCATAGAGATCCGGGAAGCAGAAACAGAAGCGCGCGGCTCCCGCGGACACCTTCGCGCGGGCTTCGGCTTCGCTCAGAGAATTGAGTTCGTTTCCGATATACCTTCCGGGTTTCCTCACTCGCTTCAGGATGGCAGGAAGAGCGTTTTTGACAGGGTCGGACAGGAAAAGGTCGTCAAAGGTCTTCCCCATCGTCTCCTCGAGTTTATCCATATACCGCCTTGTCTCTTCGCGGGCTTTGATCAGCCGTTCTGTCCGCTCGGGCGTCACGGCAAATTTATGGATAAGGTAATCGATACGCTTGTCTATCCCGGAATAGCTGTGCTCCAGTATAAGCCTGTCCGCCAGGCAGAGAATGTCCGTCTCGTCAGGCGCCTTGTCGATATAGAACGAATGTGACATGTGATGCATGACGAGCTTCGACTCACGCAAATAACCGCGCTCTTCCAGCATTTCGCCTGCGCGTTCATCGTGCTTGTCGACCAGTCTCATCACATCGTGAGCATATCCGGAAATGCGGATGAGTTCAGCGTCCAGATCCATCCCGCCGGCATTAAGGGCTTCAGCGATCAAAGACCCCGCGTTCCCTACCGCCTTGCAGTGCGCGATCACGTGAGGGGGCGTGGAAAACTCGGAATAGAGCCGTTCGCAATCTTCAGCGGTCAGTCTTTTAATACTCGTCCCAGAATTCAAATTCGAAGTCATCTATCTTGACTGTATCTCCTTCTTCGAGACCCATGTCTCTCAAAGTCCTGAGCGCTCCGCTGTTCTCGATATACTTATACAGATACCTGAGCGATCCCATATCGTTGAAATTGGTGGAATTGAATATCTTTCTGAGCTGCTCGCCCTCGAGTATGTATTCGCCGTTTTCCTTGCGGACCCTGACCTCGCGGTAATGCTCGTCCCTTGCCTCGTCTGCTTCGAAATCAAAGTATTCGTATTCTTCGGCGGGCGGCGGATCGAGCTCTGCCTTTTCGAGAGCTCTGGCAGCTGCGAAGAGGAGCTCCTTTACTCCAAGACCAAGCGGCGAAGAGATCGGATAGACTTCCAGGCCTTTATCCTCGATGTACCGCTTGAACTCCAGATATTTTTCGTCGTCCTCGGAGATGAGGTCTATCTTGCTCGCGGCGACGATCATCGGCTTTTCGGCGACAAAACGTCCGTAAGACCTGAGATCGGTCATGATCTTCTCAAAATCGTCGATCGGGTCTCTGCCTTCTGTCCCGGATACGTCGACCACGTGGATAAGGACTTTGGTCCTCTCGATGTGCTTGAGGAACCTGAGCCCGAGGCCGAGGCCCTCGCTGGCCCCTTCGATTATCCCTGCTATATCTGCCATGATAAATTCTCGGTCGTCAAGAGAGACTACCCCGAGGTTCGGATCTATAGTCGTGAAATGATAGTTCTCGATCTTCGGCCTCGCGTTAGTCGCGATAGCCAAAAGGCTTGATTTACCAACATTCGGGAACCCTACGAGCCCTACGTCGGCTATCATCTTAAGCTCCAGGATCACCTCGCGCTCTTTGCCCGGTTCTCCGGCTTCGGCAAAATTGGGAGCCTGTCTGACGGAGTTCTTGAAGTGAACGTTCCCCTTTCCGCCTTTACCGCCCTTTGCGGCAACAAAGCTCTCGCCGTCTTCCCTTAAGTCCTTCATAAGTTTGCCGGAAGACGCCTCGAAGACCATCGTGCCCATGGGCACTTTGATCACGAGATCCTGGCCTTTGCGGCCGTAGCATTTCTTTTTCATGCCGTCCTGGCCGTTCTCGGCTTCGTATTTGCGCTTGTATCTGAAGTCCATCAGAGTGCGGAGATTCCGGTCAGCCTTGAAAACGATGCTTCCGCCGTTTCCTCCGTCTCCTCCGTCAGGTCCGCCCTCGGGAACAAAAGGCTCTCTCCTGAAAGAGACCGCTCCGTTCCCGCCTTTTCCGGATATGATCTTTATTTTTGCTTTATCGACCAACATGTCAATACACCATCCTGCAGTTTAAAGCAAAAAGCCCCTTTGAGAGGGGCCTTTCAACTAAGCTTCTTTAGAATAAACGCTGACCTGCTTCCTGGTCTTGTCTTTTCTTTCGAATTTGACATTGCCATCTATCTTGGCGAACAGAGTGTCATCACCACCGATGCCAACATTGTTGCCGGGATGGAATTTGGTTCCTCTCTGTCTTACCAGTATGCTGCCGGCGCTTACGAACTGTCCGTCACCGGTCTTAACGCCAAGGCGTTTCGATTCCGACTCACGTCCGTTCTTGGAGCTTCCTACACCTTTTTTACTTGCCATGGTTCAGTTCCTCCTTGTCCGTAACGACTATTTCTCAAGCGATTCGATCTTGAGCATGGTATAGGGCTGTCTGTGTCCCTGTTTCTTTCTGTAATCCTTTTTGTTCTTGTATTTGAAGATCATGACCTTCTTGGCCTTGCCGACTTCAACTACTTCGGCAGTGACCGCGGCACCCTCGATGTAGGGAGTTCCGATCTTAAGGTCATCGCCTTCACCCAGCAAAAGGACTTTGTCCAGCTCAACTTTGGTTCCGACTTCAGCGTCGAGTTTCTCTACGGAGATAACGTCTCCCTCGCATACTCTGTACTGCTTTCCGCCGGTTTCTACGATAGCATACATTCTTTTTACCTCCTCTATCCAGTCTCGCCTTTCCGGGTGGCAGCCGAGAAACTCGCTGCACTTCAAAATCACCCATACAGAGCGGTCCAACTTGGACATATTATCATGAAGATATTGGAATGTCAAATGTTTTCGCTTGTTTTTCGAGAAAAAAAGCGCGGCGTCTGCCGCGCCATTAATTGCCCGTGATCACTCCTTCTGGGCAGGAGCAAAAGTAAGAGTATTATCCCCGTCCTCAAGGATGATATTTCCGTCGGTGAACTTAAAGCCGGCCTCTTCCCCGTTTATGGTAAAAGTCATCTTAGAGGTGTCGTATGTGAGGTCAAGCGTATCCCCGAACAGGTCAAGCACAGCCTTTCCTCCCTCGAAACATTCCAGGGACGCGGTCATGCCGAGGTCCTTCAGCATCTGGATGTCCTCATCGGTGGTCTCGGCTCCGGATCCGGCGGTCACGCTGACAAGCTCGTAATAACCGGTTATATCTAAGTTATTCCCTTCTTTCCCGCCGCATGCCGCGAGCACGAGTACCAGCACGGCAGTCAGAAGTATGATGATAG
Organism: Bacillota bacterium; assembly: GCA_017515765.1. Taxonomy (GTDB): domain Bacteria; phylum Bacillota; class Clostridia; order Peptostreptococcales; family Anaerovoracaceae; genus Eubacterium_B. Next base: position 5,177 of record JAFWFF010000237.1, read on the forward strand.
TTCTTTTCATTGCTTTATCCTTATTCAGTTTCAGTCGTCCAGAATGACTCCGTCTTCGTCGATCATGACGCCGCTTCCCGCACCCGCGTCGAACGAGTCATCGAAAGACGCGCCTTCAACTCCCTGTGAAAGCCTTCCTTCCTGGAGTGCCTTAAGAAGCTTTTCTTCGATCTCTTCCATCACGGCAGGATTGTTCTCGAGGTAGTCCTTTGCGTTCTCTCTTCCCTGTCCGATGCGTTCCCCCTTATAGCTGAACCAGGAACCGGCCTTCTCGACCAGATTGGCTTCCACGGCGCAGTCGAGAAGGTCTCCGGACTTGGAGATACCCTTGCCGTACATGATGTCGAATTCCGCCTTCTTGAAGGGCGGAGCGACTTTGTTCTTGACGACTTTAACTCTGGTGCGGTTTCCGAGCATATGCTCGCCCTTCTTGATCGTCTCGACCTTTCTGACGTCGAAACGCATGGTGGCATAGAATTTCAGCGCGCGGCCGCCGGTAGTGGTCTCGGGATTACCGAACATCACGCCGACCTTCTCACGGAGCTGATTGATGAAGATGACGCAGGTATTGGACCTGTTGACCGTTCCCGCGAGTTTTCTGAGCGCCTGGGACATGAGCCTGGCCTGAAGCCCGACGTGGGCGTCGCCGATATCTCCCTGGATCTCCGCCTTGGGGACGAGAGCAGCTACAGAGTCTATTACAATAACGTCCAGCGCACCGCTCCTGGCGAGCATATCGCAGATCTCAAGAGCCTGCTCCCCGGTATCCGGCTGTGAGACGAGAAGCTCATCGACCTTGACTCCGAGGTTGCGCGCGTAGATCGGGTCGAGAGCGTGCTCGGCGTCGATAAAAGCGGCCTTTCCGCCCTTCTTCTGGGCCTCGGCGACTATATGCAGGGTAAGCGTAGTCTTTCCGGATGATTCCGGACCGTAGATCTCTATGATCCTCCCCTTCGGAACGCCGCCGACTCCGGTGGCAAGGTCAAGGCTTATCGAGCCGGTGGAGATGACCTCAAGGCCCTCGATGTCCGCGCCTTCTCCCATGCGCATTATAGCGCCCTGTCCGAACTGTTTCTGTATCTGCGCGAGAGCCGACTGAAGAGCCTTCTCCCTTTCGGAATCCGTAGCGGGTACCTGCTGAATATCTTTCTTAGATGCCATTGCAAACCTCCATTGTGAACATTTGTTCTTTATTGCATTATATCAGTACGATGACCGGATGGCAATACTTTTTCGGAAAAAATATTGCCAATATTTTACAACCATCCATTGCGATATTATCAGCTTCCCCATACAGCGTCAAGAACAGTATTTCCCCATTGGGGCTGTTTTTCAGCGCGCTGCGCCTCGGCGCACGTCAAGGCAGGATACGCCTTATGGAGTCAAGCATTTTGAGCACGCAGAAGAGCTTGTTGGTCTCCCTCTCGTCACGCACGGTATCCATCCTTATGACTCTGAAGCGGACCGACGGATCGTCCGGAAGTGTTTCTCCGGAGACCGCTGCCTTTTCAGATATATCTGCGTCCCAGACAAGGCCGATGAACATAGTGCCTGCGGGAAGTCCGTGATACGGCCCGGGGCCGGCAACTCCCGTCGAAGATACGCAGATCCTGCTTCCTGTCTTCTTTTTAAGGCCTGCAGCCATGGCGAGCGCGACTTCCGGGCTCTCGGCAGTCTTCGCAGCTATAAGCTCCGCCGGAACTCCCAGTTCTTCGGTCTTTGCTCGTTCGGAATACGTGACTATCCCGCGGTCAAATACAGCAGAAATGCCCGGGACTTTGACCAAAGTCGAAGCAAACAGTCCGCCGGTGCACGATTCACAGCTTGATATTTCAAGATTGTTTGCAATAAGTTTTTTACCGACTACCAAATACAGTTCTTCGTCATCCATGCTGTATACGTTATCGCCTATGATGTCCATGACTTTGGCTGTCATTTCGTCGATAGCCGCGAAGGCCTCCTCTTCCGTCGCCCGCTTTGAAGCGATCCTGAGGCTGCATTCGCCCACTTTGGCGTAAGTTGCCAGAGTCGGATCCGTCTGGCCGTCGATCAGAGGAAGCAGGAGCGTCTCGAGCTTCGGCTCCCCTATCCCGTAAGTCCTGAGGATCCTGTACCGGATCACTTCACTGCTGAAGCTCTCCAGATAAGGTTTGACCGAAAGGCTCCACATCGCCTTCATCTCGTTGGGAGGGCCTGGCATGCACGCGATGATCCTGCCGTTTTCGGACAAAGCAAAACCGGGAGCGGTCCCGTTGCTGTTCGGGAATACCGTAGCCCGGCTCGGCATCATCGCCTGTTTGTATGTGTTCTCTGTCATTGACCATCCGCGCGAAGCGTAGAGGCCTTCGAGCCATCTGACGCTCTCCTCGTGCCTTACAAGGGTATCGTGAAGCACTTCGGCCGCGGTTTCTTTGGTCAGGTCGTCCTCTGTGGGCCCGAGCCCGCCCGTGGTGATTATAAGGTCGCAGGATCTGAAAATGTCGGTCATGAGATCGGCGAGGCGTCCCTCGTTGTCCCCGACCGTATGGTGATAAAGCACGTCAAAGCCCATATTATTGAGCTCACGGCTCAGAAAAACGGTATTGGTATTGGTTATCTGCCCGAAGAGTATCTCGGTCCCTATGGTCAAAATCGCGGCTCTCATTGGGGTTCTGCTTTCATTCTGTCTTCGCAGGCTTGTCAGAAAAGACCTGCTTGTTCTTAAGTATGTAAGACGCCCCGGAGATCACCGTCATGGCCAGAGACGCCCAGAGCAGAGCGTAGGCCAGAACGTGGACAACGCTGTACCATCCCGGTCTGTAAGACACGGCCAGGAACGACCGGTCTATCAAAAGGAGCGGCACCGCGAACATCTGGAGGACCGTTTTGATCTTGCCGCTCATGTCGGCAGCGATGACTATCCCCTCGCTTGCTGCCACGGTGCGCATCCCTGCGACCGCGAATTCTCTCGCGAGTATGATTATAAGCATCCAGCCCGGCATGACATGGTCTCCGACGAACAGGCAGAACGCCGAATAGACCAGCACTTTGTCCGCGAGCGGGTCCATTATCTTTCCGAAATTCGTGACCAGGTTGTATCTCCTGGCGATCTTCCCGTCCAGCATGTCGGTCACGGACGCCAGTATGAACAAAATGACCGCGATATAGAAATGCTGTGTCAGATACGCGATGATAAAGAATGGAACTGCTATGACCCTGGCAAGGGTGAGTTTGTTCGGAAGGTTCATCGGATAGTCCTCGCTTATTCGTACGTGAATAGAAAAACCCGGCTCCATCGGGGATAATTGACGCCCTATCAAATGATAGGTGGGTATCCTGCCACGGCCTTCTGCCATCCGTTCGGTGACGGCCCGCCATAGGGCAGCGGACTCGGATTCCCGTCAAAACGGTGTAGGTTCAATTATAGCCCCCGACTTCTCTCCGGGTAAGATGATTATAATACAGATCCGGGCAAAAAGCGACACCAATATTGCCTTGCCCGTTCAGCAAAACAAAAACAGCCCCTAAGGGCTGTTTTGATCAATCATGAACTATTCCTCGTAAAGGTCTACCGCGCAGTTCGTCTGGACGTTCTGCACGTCGTCGTTGTCCTCGAGGACGTCAACGAGCTTTCTGAGTTTAGGAATATCCGTATTCTTGGGAGTTGACTCCATGGACGGTACGAACATCACTTCGGAATCCACGAACTCAAATCCGGCGTCGGACATTCCCTGGTGGACATCCGTGTATGCCGAAGGATCGCAGTATATGGTGAAGCTGTCA
>JAFWFF010000238.1 GCA_017515765.1 Bacillota bacterium
CCTTTTTCACCGGTTCCGGCGGTGCCTATGACAGTCTGCATCGTGTCATATGGCGTTCCTGAGGCGTAGATAAGCTCGTCTCCGGCGCGAAGCACGCCGAGAAGAGCGAGTGCGATAGCGTGCGTTCCGTTGACTATATTGGTCCTTACCAGAGCTTTCTCCGTTCCGAAAACTCCCGCGAACACTTCCTCAGTCTTTTCGCGGCCCTGATCGTTATGGCCGTATCCCGTATTCCATCCGAAATGCGTGTCGGATATCCTCGCGTTCTGAAACGCAGTAAGAACCCTCGCCTGCCAGTATTCGGCGATCTTCTCCTGCCTTGCGAAATCTCCGGCAAGCTCATCCTCGCATTCCGAAACCAGTGAAATAAGTTCTTCATTAAATCCGAACGCCTGTTTATAATATTCATTTATCCCGCTTACGATGCTGCGGGTCTGTTCATTTTCTCTATTCATCTTCATTATCCTGTTCAATGCCTTCCAGGCGTTCCTTTTCCCATTCCATGTCCTTGACCAGATTGCGCTTGACATCCTGCTTATGGCGGGCATAGAGCTGGGTTGTGGTGACCTGTTCGTGGTCGAGCAAAGCCGCGACGTCGTAGATCGAATTGCCGCGGCCTATGAGGCTCATCGCTGCCGTCGCCCTCAGCTTGTGAGGGCTGTAACCGGCTCTGCGGCTCGTTCCAAGGGCTATTGACGTGTATTTTTTGACGAGTTCCCTCACCTGCCGCTCAGTCATTCTCTTCCCCTGAAGGGAGAGGAACAAAGCGTCCTGTTCAGCCGGATCGAGCTCTTCATTCAAAGGTCTCTCGTTGTCTATATAGTCGTGTATGACCGCTGTCACGGAGTCGTTCAGCGGCATAATGCTCTCCTTTCCCCTCTTACGGTAGATCTTGAACTCTCCCCTGTGGAAGTTGAAAGAGTCAATGTTCAGCTGCCACAGTTCGGAAAGTCTGAGTCCGTAAGTGAGGAAGAGGATGAGGATAGCCTTGTCGCGCTTCTTCGTCTTCTGCCAATAGGCGAGCTCATGATTTGTAAGGCCACGGCCCGTCGATACCGCGTCCAGCATTATCATGACCTCGTCGTCCTGAAGAGCTTTGATCTCGCGCTCCCCGGCCTTCGGGACCCTGATCGGGTCGAATCCGTCGGTAATGTTCTTCTCGAGGAGCTCGTCGCGGTAGAGCTGCTTGAAGAGCACCGATACGGAGGATTTTTTTCGCGCGAGCGATTTGTTGCTGTTCTCGTATACGTAGATGACGCGGGTCTTCTCGTCAGTCACGGTGTAGTGGCGGCAGTAATCGATGAAAAGGTTCACGTCTACGGCTTTTATCTTAGCAAAATCAGAGAGCTTGATGTCCTTGATGTCCTCAGCCTCGGTAAGAGCGGTCTCATTTACGAGATACTCACAGAAGAACTTCACATCCTGAAGATAGGCAAGCCTTGTTTTGGGCAGAACATTCCCCTTGAGATAGATGAAATATCCGCGCATGAACCTGGGGAGCTCGCCCTCCAATTTGGTGCACTCCGCCATTATCTCAGCTTCTCTGGCGACCACGTTGTCAGGTCGGTCGCTTTTGTTGTGAACTACTATCTTCTGCTTAGCCAATCTATTATCTCCGAACAGGCCCTCTCCTCAGCGTCCTCGCCGGACA
>JAFWFF010000239.1 GCA_017515765.1 Bacillota bacterium
CCCGCTGCCCGGCGCGCCGAGCACCAGGAACGGCGAAAGCAGCCATTTCCAGAACGGGAGCCCGCCCTCGGTATAGCTGAAACCCGCCTCAGTGTCTATCACCGTCTGGCCGGCTTCGTTCACCGTCCGGGCATATTCCCCAGCCGGTATCAGGAACGTCAGGACATACGAGAGGATCATCAGGGCAAATATGACCGCGATGGCCGTTATGAAGGAGCGGACGCTGATGTCGAGCCCGCCGCCTTTCCCGGAAGCCTGTCCGGAATCTGCTGCGCCGGAGCCGGGAGCTTTCCCGGAAGCCTGCCCGGGATCTGCCGCGGAGTTGTCGGTTGATGTGGTTTTCTTTTTCATGTCGGTGCCCTCCGGATTTATTATACCATTTATTTCGGTTTCCTGTTATAATCCTATTATTAGAGAACACTAACGGGGCGGGCGGAGCGTTGCCCGCGGCCCGGACCGATCGTTACAATTCTTTCAGTAATCATAATCATAATACGAAGAGGTGACCAAATGAAAAAGAAGATCAGCTTGCTTATCGTACTTGTCCTGATCCTTTCCCTGGCCTTCACGGGTTGCGGAAAGAAGGATCCGACCCCCGATATCAAAGCACAGGCGACCGGCCTTCTGGATGCGATGCAGGCCGGCGACGTCGCGAAGATGGGAGAGTTCGCCGACCCCTCGATCTGGGAAGCCGGCGGAGACCTTGAGTCGTTCGGAACGCTTGACTCCTTTGTCGACGATTTCATCGATTCGCTCGGATCGGTCAAAAAAGAAGACCTTTCCGCCGAGGCGACAGACGCCATCGAGAAGTTCAAGACCTTTATCCTCGAGAATATGGTAGAGAGCTATGAGATAGGCGAGATCAAGGTCGAGGGCGACACCGCGACTGTCGACGCGGTGGTCAACTACGGTTTTGATCCCGACAAGATCGAAAGCATCGACGTGAATTCCGATCTCGAGACCCTGGTCAACACCTATATGGCCGAAAACATGGACGCGCTCATCGAGGTGCTCAACAGCCAGGGCGAGGAAGCTCTTCAGAACAAGATCGTCAACGACCTCATCGGCGACATTCTCGATCTCTTCAGCAAAGCAGTCCTTGATCAGGGTGGAATGAGCGAGAACAGCGTACTCATCCTCAAGAACATCGAGGATAAGTGGGTGATCACCGAGTTCAAGGCCAGAGTGTAAGCAAAGCACCCGGCCACGGCCGTGAAGCCGCGCGTGCCGTTACACGGCGCCGGCCGAAAACTGCGCCGGCTCTTATCCGATATTTCTCAATAAACAACTGAATACTGCAGGGGGCGGCGCGGCAGGCGCCGGGCCGCTCTCCGCAGAAAATAGGAAGACCATGGACAAGATAACAACGTATTACGCCACCAGAAAGAACATCTTTGTCTGGCTGGCGGCCCTGCTCAGCATCTGCTCCGCAGTGGCACGGATCGTGTTTGCCATAGGCTCCGGAAGAGACGAGAACGCGGGTATACTCATCCCCGTCATTATTCCCGTCATCGCGTGCCTGTTCCTGGCATTCAGATTTCCTTTGAGGTGCGACAAGCAGTTCTATATCACCGTGATCCCGGTGATCGTGCTTTCTCTGTGCCTCTGCGCTTCAGGCCTCGCAGTAAGCGGCTCGGGCCTGATGAGCGCGCTGGTCGTCGTGCTAACGGCGGCATTTTGTTTGCTTTATTTCCTGACGTTCGACGGGATCCTGAAGACAAAATGGATCGTCCTGCTGCTGCTGGCGGCTTTGATAGTCTATGCGGCAGTCAGCCAGAGTTTCCGCGATCTCATCGCCGGGCACCCCGAGAGGCGCTGGCTCGAGATCGGTGAAGCGGCGTCAGTGCTCGCGGTGCTGGCGGCTTTGCTCAGCGCGCACAAGATGGCTCCCTGGAAGGAGGGCGACCCCTACAGGCTCAGGTTCGGCGACAGGCTCGACGGCAGGCGCATCCGCAACATGCCGGTCATGAGCAAAGTCACCCCCTACTTCATGATGAACCGCCTAGGCCGCAGCAACTACATAAGCGAGACGGTCGAAGTCACCCACATGGAGCAGTACATCCGCGAAAAACGCAACCAGGGGCTCAAGCACTTCGGGATCACCCACGTGTTCGTCGCGGCCTATCTCAGGATGATGTCCGAGCTCCCGGAGGTCAACCGCTTCGTGGCGGGCCAGCGCATCTACCACCGCTTCAACGTCTGCATGAACATGATAGTGAGGAAGGAGCTTGCGAAGGACTCCCCGGACTCCCAGATCAAAGTGATCTTTGACCTCAAGGACACTGCGAAGGACGTCTACGAGAAGTTCGACGCAGCGCTCGAAGTGGCGCGACAGGAAGGCGACGCGAACGGTTTTGACTCAGTGACTCACATCCTGGACTATATGCCCAGCCTCGTGATGTCCCTGTTCGGGGTACTGGTAAGAGTCCTCGACTATTTCGGACTCCTGCCGCTCGCTCTTATCGAGAGCGCGAGCCCCTTCCACGGATCGCTCTTCATCACTTCGATGGGAAGCCTGGGCATCCCGCCGGTCTACCATCACCTCTACGATTTCGGGACGGTGCCGGTGTTCGGAGCTTTCGGCCATAAGTACACCAAATATGAGGTCAACAAAAACGGCGAGCCCGTGATCCGCAAATACCTCGATTACAGGTTCACCTGCGACGAAGGCATCTGCGACGGCTACGTCTACGCCGCCGCCATGAAGAAGCTCAAGGCCAATCTCATGCACCCGGAGAAGCTGGACCTCCCGCCCGAGAACGTGGTGGAGGATATCTACTGATCCTGCCTGAAAAACAAAACGACCCCGCGCTCCCTGCGCGGGGTCTTCTTTTAAGCCGTTACTCCTGCTGCGCTATCCCGTCGCGGATCGCGTACTGTATCGCGTTTATTATGCAGGCAGCGATATTGCTGCCGCCCTTCCTGCCACGGTTCACTATGCAGGGGATGCCCGAATCGATCAGGAGTTCTTTGCTCGCTTCGACGTTCACGAATCCCACCGGGACGCCGACCACCCCGACAGGGCTGAAACCGTACAGCTCCTTCATATTGACTATAGCCCCGAGCGCGGTCGGAGCGTTTCCCACGGCGAATACCACAGGCTTGTCGAGCTCCATGGCTTTCTCCATCGCGAA
>JAFWFF010000025.1 GCA_017515765.1 Bacillota bacterium
CAGTCTCGTGACTCTTGAAGTAAGAGGCGGGAACGAGGCTGCGATGGAGCTTTATCACAAGCTCGGCTTCAAAGAGGTAGGCCGCCGCAAAGGATATTACATAAAAGGCGACGAGGACGCGGTCCTCATGGACCTCGCGCTGGGAGGATTCGAAATAACAGTAGAGGTATAGTCATCGCGATCATATGCTCCCCTCGCAGCACTCGGATCTGCCATTGCATCCTCAGTCGCTTGCGAGCGCGGAGAGTTTTCGCCGTCGCACTGGGTACCGGGACTCCGTCTCAAACATCCGGCCGCTTCGCTTCACGCCTTTGGTGCAGCTGCCGGGATCCTCGCGCGACGCTCATCTCGCACAATGACCGCGATGACATAACACTATGAAAAACGGAAAATTTCTTACACTCGGAATAGAGACCAGCTGCGATGAGACAGCAGCCTCCGTGGTCGCGGACGGCCGCTTTGTGATGAGCAATGTCATAAGTTCGCAGATAGACATACATACCCGGTACGGAGGGGTCGTGCCCGAGATCGCTTCGCGCAAGCACCTCGAGCGCATGAACGACGTGCTGGACAGGGCGCTGGGCGATGCAGGCGTCAAAGCGCAGGATATAGATCTCATAGGCGTCACATACGGGCCGGGTCTCGTGGGAGCGCTGCTCATAGGAGTGGCGGCAGCCAAGGCAATGGCGTATGCCTGCGACATCCCGCTGATCGGGGTCAACCACATGCACGGGCACATAGCGGCCAATTATCTCGAGCATCACGATCTTGAGCCGCCTTTCATGGCTCTTATCGTGTCGGGCGGCCATACCGAGATAGTGAACGTTCCCGGCTACAACAGATGCGAAAAGCTCGGCGGCACAAGAGACGATGCCGCGGGCGAGGCCTTCGACAAGGTCGCGAGGGTCATAGGTCTCGGATATCCGGGAGGCCCGAAGATCGACAAAGCCGCAAAGGAGGGCGATCCTGAAGCCATAGCCTTCAAGAGGGTGTACCTTGAACCGGGAAGCCTGGACTTCAGCTTTTCAGGTCTCAAGACCCAGGCCCTGAACTACCTCAACAGCGAGAAGCAGGCGGGCAGGGAGATCGATGTGAATGACGTGGCCGCCAGCTTCCAGGAAGCGGTGGTCGAGGTCATAGCGGACAAGGCGGTGGATGCCGCTGTAAGGTACGGACAGAAACGCATCGTGATGGCCGGAGGAGTAGCTTCGAACTCAAGACTCAGATATCTCATGGAGACAAAAGCGGGTCCAAAGGGCATAGAAGTGCTCAAGCCTAGCCCTGTGCTGTGCACGGACAACGGCGCGATGATCGCATCGGCCGCTTATTACGAATACAAAGCCGGCGGGCGTACGGGACTGGATCTCGACGCCGTGCCGGGACTGGAGTTCTGATATATGGTCATAATATCCGGAAAGGACATAAGCAAATCGTACGGAACAGACATCATTTTCGAGGATGTCTGTTTTGGCGTGGACGAAGGGGACCGCATAGGCATTGTCGGAGCCAACGGTACCGGAAAGTCCACTCTCCTTTCAATAATAGCAGGGGATATCGAGCCATCCTCAGGAGACCTTTACATACGAAGCGACAGGAAGCTGGGTTATCTGAAACAGCAGCATCACTTCGAAGGCGGCGGGACGGTGACCGAAGAAGCCGAAAAGACTTTCAGGCACTTCTTCGCCATGGAAAAACGGCTCGAAGAGCTGCAGCTGGCCATAGCGGACCACG